>JBCDJA010000007.1:0-19319 GCA_038748465.1 Pseudomonadota bacterium | reverse complement strand
GTGTCAGGACAATCCCGGCCTCGCTCACCTGATCGTGGCCGGCAATCTCGCTGAGGCGCCCGGCCGGGACCAGCACTTCCCGAGGACGCAGGCGCTGCACGTCGCCGATCCATTGCGAGGCTTTGGTGCCAAGCACTGCGACCGCCCCTGTGGAAATATCGGTCCAGGCAAGTGCAAGGGCCGCGTTACGCCCGGCGGGCCAATGCAATGCAGCAAGGTAATTTGACGCCTGCGGATCAAGCAAGCTGTCTTCGGTGAGGGTGCCGGCGGTCACAAGCCGCACCACCTCACGCCTTACAACAGATTTCGATCCGCGTTTCTTCGCCTCAGCGGGATCTTCGGTCTGCTCGCACACGGCAACCTTGTGCCCGCGTTTGATCAATTGCTCCAGATACGCTTCAGCCGCGTGGATGGGCACTCCGCACATCGGGATGTCTTGGCCCAAATGCTTTCCCCGCTTGGTGAGCGTGATGTCGAGCGCGCGGGCGGCGACCACCGCATCGTCGAAAAACAGCTCATAAAAATCGCCCATACGGTAAAATAGCAGATAATCCTTATGCGCCTCTTTTATCTCGAGAAATTGTGCCATCATTGGGGTAACGCTGGGCGCGCGCGTGGCGGGAGCGGAGGCGGGGGTCATCAAAGGCTCTTTCGGTGCCGAACGAGACTGGCGTCGTTACGCATAAACGCGCATCATCCTGGGCATGCTGTTTTATATCAAGGCCCCCCAGCTTTGACGCAGGGGCCGCCCATTGACCGGCAGGGGCGGGCTCGGCATGGTCCGAGCCTTATCGACCCGCGAGTAACCAAAGTCCTCAAGCCGCCTCGGAAGTACCGTTTATGACGACGCAAAATCCGTTTTCAGATGAAGAAGCGCTGCTCTTCCACGCCCAGGGCAAGCCGGGCAAATTGGAGATGCAGCCGACAAAGCCGATGTCGACCCAACGCGACCTCTCGCTGGCCTATTCGCCCGGCGTCGCGGTCCCCGTCCGCGTCATCGCCGAGGATCCGGACCGCGCCTATGAGTACACCGCCAAGGCCAATTTGGTGGCCGTGATCTCCAACGGCACCGCCATTCTTGGACTGGGCAATTTGGGGCCGCTTGCCTCCAAACCCGTCATGGAAGGCAAGGCCGTGCTGTTCAAGCGGTTTGCCGATGTGGACAGCATCGACCTGGAGGTCGACGTATCGGACGCGGAGGAGTTTATCCGGTGCGTTCGCCCGCTCGGTCCGAGTTTCGGCGGCATCAACCTTGAAGACATCAAGGCCCCGGACTGCTTCATCATTGAGCAGGCCTTACGCGAGAGCATGGACATCCCGGTCTTCCACGATGACCAGCACGGCACGGCCATCATCTCCGCCGCCGGGCTCATCAACGCGATGGACCTCACAAAGCGCTCGATCCGCCAGCTTAAAGTGGTTGTGAACGGCGCCGGATCAGCCGGGATCGCGTGCCTTGAACTGTTAAAGGCCATGGGGCTGCCCAACGAAAACGCGATCCTGTGCGATTCAAAAGGCGTCATTTATCAGGGCCGCCAAGAGGGCATGAACCAATGGAAGACCGCCCATGCGGTCGACACCTCGGCGCGCACCCTGGCCGATGCCCTTGACGGTGCGGATGTGTTTCTTGGCCTCTCCGTGCAGGGCGCGGTGACCGCCGACATGGTGCAATCCATGGCCGACAAGCCGATCATTTTTGCCATGGCCAATCCCGATCCTGAAATCACGCCGGGCGAGGTGAAGGCGGTTCGCGACGATGCGATCATCGCCACCGGCCGCTCTGATTTTCCGAACCAGGTGAATAACGTTTTGGGCTTTCCCTATATCTTCCGCGGCGCCCTTGATGTGCGGGCACGGACGATCAACGAAGCCATGAAGATCGCCGCCGCCCAGGCCATCGCCGAGCTCGCTCGCCAGGACGTGCCGGATGAGGTTGCCTCCGCCTATCAAGGCTCAAGGCTTCGCTATGGGCCCGATTACATCATTCCGGTGCCGTTCGACCCGCGCCTGATTTCCCATGTGCCGCCGGCCGTTGCGAGGGCCGCCATGGATACCGGGGTCGCCCGCTCGCCGATTATCGACATGACGCGCTATCGCAGCGAGCTGTCGGCCCGCCTCGATCCGACCGCTGGGCTTTTGCAAAAGATCAATGAAAGCGTCAAAGCGAACCCCAAGCGGGTTGTTTTCGCCGAGGGGGAGGAGGCGCCTGTCATCCGCGCGGCGATCTTGTTTCAGGATCAGGGCCTTGGCACGCCGATCCTCATCGGGCGGCGTGAGAACATTGTGTCGATCGCCCGGGAAAATGGTCTAGAGCTGCCGGAAAACATGGAGATCGTGCATTCGCGCGATAGCGATTACGGCGATCTGTACAGCAATTTTCTGTATGC
The DNA here is from genome assembly GCA_038748465.1 of Pseudomonadota bacterium. Taxonomy (GTDB): domain Bacteria; phylum Pseudomonadota; class Alphaproteobacteria; order M2410; family M2410; genus JBCDJA01. The sequence continues at coordinate 16,932 of JBCDJA010000007.1, read as the reverse complement.
CCGCTTGCAACGCGACGGGTTTTTGCTGCGCGATGCCCAACGCATGGTCTTCACCAACCGCAATATTTACGGTGCCTGCATGGTGGCCCAGGGCCACGCCGACGCGTTGCTGTCGGGGGTCACCCGCAATTACCAAACCATCCTTGATGACCTAAACCGCGTTTTCGATCGGGCGCCCGGGCACATCGAATTTGGTATGTCGATCATCCTCGCCCGCGGACGGACCGTGTTTGTCGCCGACACCAATGTGCGCGAACATCCCTCCCCGGAAGACCTTGCAGACACTGCAATCCAGGCCGCTGCCGCGGTGCGGCGTCTTGGGTACGAACCGCGGGTCGCGTTTCTGGCCTATTCAACCTTCGGCTATCCCAAGGGGGAGCGCTCGACGGTCCAACGCAAGGCCGTCGAATTGCTGGATGAAGAACGGGTGGATTTTGAATATGAAGGCGAGATGTCAGTCGACGTGGCGCTCGGGGATAATGTCCGCCAACTCTACCCCTTCTCGCGTCTCACCGGCCCTGCCAATGTGCTGATCATGCCGGGCCTGCACAGCGCGAACATCGCAACCAAAATGATGGAGGAGCTCTCAACCTCCACCGTGATCGGCCCCTTGCTTCTCGGCCTTGAGAAATCGGCACAAATCTGCCCCCTTGGCGCCAAAGTCTCGACGATACTGGATATGGCGGCGATGGCAGCGTTCGACCTCTCGCCCAAAAGTTAGTGGACCGAAGCCCGGGCCTCACCCGGGCATGGCGTAAGGTGGAGGACTGGGGGATGCAGAGTTTTAAAGTCTTGATTGCGGGGGCCCTAGCGCTTGGTCTTTCGGTCAGCGCCGCCCTTGCCGATGAGGTGACAGAGCAAATCGAGGAAGGCCTCAAGGCCTACAAGGCCGGCGACTTTACGCTGGCAAAACAATATCTCGAAACTGCCTCCCAACTGATCAATCAGAAAAAGGCTGAAAAACTGCCCGACCTCTTACCGGCGCCGGAAAAAGGCTGGACGGTGGCGGACATCGATGACGAGGCGGAGGCTTCTTCAACGCCGCTAATCGGCGGCATCACCGCCCGCCGGACCTATGTGTCAAAGGACGGGACCGAGGACGTGACGGTCGAGATCGCAGGCGATTCCCCCATGCTCACCCAAATGGCGGTGGTGCTGATGAACCCCACCCTGGCCGGCACCTTGGGCAAGATCCGGGTCATCGACAAGCAGCGGGCGCTCATTATGCGGAATGGGGAGATCAAGCTGGTTGTCGACAACCGGTTCGTGGTCACCGTTGGCGGCACCGCACCGGAGGACACAAAAATCGCCTATGTGGAATCAATCGACTACGACGCAATCGAACAATTTGAGTAGTCACACTTAGGCACTCTCACCTCGTTCAGCAGGTTACGCAGACCGGTCGTCCGCACTGAAGCGGGCGTAATATTTGTCTTGCACGTCGGCGATAATGGACATCACCAGCACATCGACGGTTTTGAGCTCGGGGTCGATGACCGCCCCATCGCCAAAGACGCAGCCGACCCGCACATACCCACGAATGAGGGCCGGCAAGGCGCGAAACGCCTCGCGCTCGCTCATCGCACTCGCTTCCATCGTGTTCATTTCCACATGCCGATCGGCAAGCGCGCGAACCCGCCAAGGCTCGGGCGCAAGAAAACGATGGTACAGAAACGAAAGCGGTAGGCGATGCTGCGCCGGATCCGTGCCCGGAAAAGACGCACACCCAAACATGACATCGACTGAATGCATCGCCACGTAAAGGCCGATGCCGCGCCAGAGCATGTTGATGGTCGGGCGGGTGCGGTATTGTTTGTGCACGCACGAGCGTCCGAGCTCAAGAAAGCGGGTGCCTTCCGGCGCTTTGGCGATAACGCCATCGATGTCGAATTCCTGGGCGGTGTAAAACCCGCCTCTGACGGCCGCAACCTCCTGCCTCAACAGGCGGTAGGTGCCGACGACCCGGGCCCCGCCCGGGGCGGCCGTGTCCACCACCATTAAATGGTCGGCATGATCATCGAAGCGATCGACATCGCGGGCGCCGACAAGGCCTGAGGTAAGGCCGGCCATCTCCTCCACGAAGACGGCATGGCGCAATTGCTGACACGCTGCGACATCAGCCTGGGTCTCGGCGAGGCGCACTTCAAGGGCGCCCGCGCGCTCGCAGAAGTTTTTCGCCGCACCGGGCCCGCTCGCAACCACGGGCGCATGGGCCGCCGCGGCGCCGCCGAAGGACGCCTCAGCCGGCGAGGAGGCCGGGGCTAGAGCGGTGGATTTTTTTGACGGAACGGACACAGCCCTCACAGTTCCTGACAATCGCGGCCGGAGTGAGATACCGCGTGCGCGCCACCCCACCCGCCTCGCGGGCCCTGCAGCGCCCAAGGTCGAGCGCGCGGAAGGAACATACCTCGGCAGGATCGAACACGGCAATTCACAGTCGATTGACCCGGCCTATCGTCACTCGGCGGGGCTCGGGTCATTGACACCAGGCGCGCCGGCGTCCGGTTCGCGCATTCGGTCGGAGACGTTCAGCCGCTCAAGCAAAATAATCAAAAGAAGTGCCGGGATGCCCATGATCGCCGTGAGGATAAAAAACGGCGCATAGCCCATCGCGTCGACCATAAGTCCTGAGAATCCCGCAACGAATTTTGGGAACAAAAGCATGATCGATGAGAACAAGGCATATTGGGTGGCGGTATAATTGGCGCTGGTGAGCCCCGACAAATAGGCGATGAAGGCGGTGCCCGCGATGCCGGCGCTAAGGTTGTCGGCGATGATCGCGGCGATCAGCAACGCAACGCTTTTGTCTTGGGTAGCCATATAGGCAAAAATCAAATTGGTCGCTGCTGCTGTCAGTCCGCCGAGAAAAAGCACCCGCACAACACCGAACCGGATCGCCAGGACACCCCCAATGAAGGCTCCGGCGATCGTCATCCAAATCCCAAAAAACTTTGAGTACCGGCCGATCTCTTCCTTGGCGAAACCGAGGTCGACATAAAACGGGCCTGCCATGATCCCCATCACGACATCGGTTAGCCGGTAGAGCGCGATGAGGCACAAGATGGCGAGGGCGATCCAACCGAAGCGCGAGAAAAAATCGATAAACGGCGCCACAACCGCCCGATAAAGCCATTCACTGCCGGCCTTGATCGTAAAGCCGCCCTCAAAGGACGGGCCTTCGGCAATTTGAGTCTTTGGCTCACGGGCAAGAAACGTCGTCGCAATCCCGATGCCCATGGCCCCAGCCATAATAAAATAAGTGGCCTGCCAAGCCTCGTACGAATACCCCTCAATCACGTCGATGGCGCCCGCGATCTCCAGCGCACCGGCGCCGGCAAGGATCATCGCCAAGCGATATCCAAGTTGATACGTGGACGTCATGGCGGCCTGCACATCAAGGTCGGCCGCTTCAATGCGATAGGCGTCGATGACGATGTCCTGGGTCGCACCGCAGAACGCCAACAAGAATGCAAAGAAGGCCATTTGCCTGGCGTCAAGCGAGGGATCGGAGAGAGCCATGCCGGCTATGCAAAGCATGATGGCAAGTTGGGCCACCAGCAGCCAACTGCGCCTGCGTCCGAGAAGGCGGGCCAACAGCGGCAACCGGATCTGGTCGATCAAGGGCGCCCAGAGAAACTTCAGGCCGTAGGATAAGGCGACCCAACTGAAAAAGCCGATGGTGGTTCTCTCGATCCCCGCTTCGCGCAACCAAATCGACAAGGTGCCAAAGACGAGCAGGATCGGCAGGCCTGCCGAAAACCCGAGAAACAGCATCGTGACCACGGGCCGCTGGAGATAAACGCCAAGCGATTCCAGCCACGTTCGTGTCCCAGTCCCGTCCGCCGATCTATCCTGATCCACTCGCCATCCCTGCTCTTTACCCAATGGCCCAGATTGCCACGGTGAGCCCAAGCCCATCCGGTTAATTTTGTTTAAACGAGGCCATTGTGGGTCGGCGATAGGACAACGCCTCGGCCAGATGGGGGCGTGCAATCGCGCGCTCGCCGGCCAAATCGGCGATGGTGCGCGCCACACGCACAACCCGATGAAAGCCCCGCGCCGTTAACGCGAGCGAGCGGGCTGCATCGGACAAAAACCCGCGACACGCCTCATCAAGGGGCGCAATGGTGTCAAGCACCGCGCCCCGCGCTTCTGCATTGACCCGGAACTCAGAGGTCTGATCGGCCTCCAGAAACCGCGAGCGCTGGCGCTCGCGCGCTGCGCGCACCCGCTCACGCACCTCTTGCGTCCCCTCCTTTGAGGGCGGCGTGAGGAGATCGTCTGGCATCACCGGCGGCACCTCGATGGTGAGATCGATCCGGTCGAGCAGGGGCCCGGAGAGCTTTGTCTGATAATCAACGCCGCATTTCGGCGCTCGGCTGCAGGCCTGGGCAGGATCGTCCATGTAACCGCACCGGCAGGGATTCATGGCGCCGACCAGCTGCACTTGCGAGGGGTAGCGCACATGGGCGTTGGCGCGCGCAACAACGGTCTCGCCGCTCTCAAGCGGTTGCCGCAACGCCTCCAAAACCGGACGCTGAAACTCTGGCAATTCGTCGAGAAACAAAACCCCGTGATGGGCAAGCGACACCTCGCCGGGCTTAGCGCGCGTGCCGCCGCCGACGATCGCTGCCATGCTGGCCGAGTGATGGGGATCGCGATAGGGCCGCTCGCGCCCGGCCAAGGTCCCACGCAGCTCGCCGGCAAGGCTCGCGACCATACTCACTTCCAGGGCCTCGCGCGCATCGAGCGGGGGCAGTAATCCCGGCAGCCGGGCCGCCAACATCGATTTGCCCGAGCCCGGCGGGCCGATCATCAACAAATTATGCCCGCCGGCGGCCGCCACCTCGAGGGCCCGCTTGGCACTTTCTTGCCCTCGGATATCGCGCAGGTCGATATCCGCCGCCGCCGGTTCCGGCAGAGCTGCCTTTGGCCGCTCCAGGGTCAAACTGCCTTTGAAGTGATTGGCAAGGTCCAGCAAAGTCGCCGGCGCCAAAAGAGCGATATCGCCGGCCCAAGCCGCCTCCCCGCCGCACGCCGCCGGGCAAATCAACCCCCGGTCCTGCTCGGCCGAATGCAGCCCCGCGTTAAGCGCTCCGGCGACCGGGGCAAGGCGCCCATCGAGGGATAATTCGCCAAGCGCCGTATATCCGGCCATCTCGTCGGCCGGCAGAACCCCGAGTGCGGTCATTAACCCGAGGGCCACCGGCAAATCGTAATGGCTGCCTTCTTTCGGCAGATCGGCCGGTGCGAGATTGACCGTGATGCGTTTGGGAGGGAGCGCCAGCCCCATAGCGCCGAGGGCCGCGCGCACCCGTTCGCGCGCCTCGGCCACCGCTTTGTCGGGCAAGCCAACCACCGAAAATGCCGGCAGCCCGGGGGCAATCTGCACCTGCACCTCAACGGCCCGTGCCTCGATCCCCACAAACGCAACGGTATGCACCGTGGCCGCTGTCACCTCTGCTTAGCTCCCTTCCTCCCGATACACGGCCCAGGGCGAGCAGGAATTAACCCGACGACAATCCAGGGGCTCGACTATAGATTACGGTCAGCTTAGAAAAGCGAATGTGAGGCAGAGCTGCAACGCTCATGAGAAAAAGCGCGCTCAGCGGAGGGGCCCTTCTCGATGGCAAGGTGTCGACCATGAAACTCCCCTGGCCGTTTATCCTAAAAACTGTGGCGGTGCTCTCGCTTGCCCCCTTGCTCGCCTATTCCCTCGGTCTGGTAGCGGAACTGATGCGGGTGTCGTCCACCAACCCGTTGATGGCCGATAGCGACACCGTCCGGGAAGTGCAAGAAATCTCCCTCGTGGAAGACCCAGGTCCCAGCCCAGCAACGCCTCCTCTCGCGCTAGGCGCCGGCGCCCCTGACGATCTTGGCACAGCGAGCGTCCTGCCAACCGATCCGTCACAAAGCACCCCGCCGGATCAGACCGGCATCGCAGCGCCCGTCTATGAGTTTTTCACCGCAGGCGAGCCCCTGCACCGCGCGGGCGATGGCCTGCATTATTATGTTTTGCTTGCCGAACCCAACGACCGGGCATCGAGTTTTCTGGCCGATCTCTTCGGCGGCGTTGCGCCGCTGTCGGAGATGGCAAAGGCCTATGACGCCTACAGACCAAACACGTTTCATCTGCCGGTTCGCGACCCCATCGGCGGGCAAGACTTGGCCCAAGGCAAAGGCGCGGCCTTCGCTGAGACCGTGCTTGCCCATTACGACTACGATTGGGCCCGCAAAAGCTTGATCCAGCTCTGTGCGCGCCATCGCGGGGTCCCCGCTGAGGAGGCAGCCGCTATCTGCAATGATCGCGTCTTCAATGGGCCTTATTTGGTGACTTTAACCTCGCCCATCTCGGCGTTGGGCGATGGCAAAGAGCAGGCCTTGATTTTCGACATGAGTGCGATTGGCGAAACGGCCTTTGAGCCGTTCCTTCAGGCCCACAAAACCCAAGCGCGGCGCCCGGAAGTCGAGCCCAATCAAATCCTCGAAACGTTCCGGCTAACCCTCTTGAACCTTGACCTCAAGCTCAAAGCACCGCGCAAAGACGAACCGCTCTCTGACGACTTGCAGCAGCTTGCCTTTGCGGACGGAAAACGCCTTTTGGCCGTCGGGCGAAGCGATTTCGCCTCCTAAGGGCCTAACCCGGCGCTGCAACCAGCAGGGGTTAAGGGGCCCATCGATAAAAATCGCAAAGAGGTGATCGCGACGGTGAAATTTTGACCATCTTTTTGGTCTAGGGTCACTTCTGGATGCGGGCGTAAGGCCCGCAAGGGATCTACCGCACAGAAACAACCGATGTTTTTCAAAGCCTTCCTAAAATACGCGTTATTGCCGCCAGGGGTTTTTGTGCTCCTGATCCTAGCTGGGCTGATTTTCCTGGTGTTGCGAAAGCCGCTCATAGGGCGCGGACTTGTTGCTGGGGGCACCGCTCTATTTATTGCGTTTTCGGTACCGGTGGTCTCCGACAGCCTCATGACCCTTGCCCAGGGCACCGCCAAGCCAATCGGTCAGGTGACGGACGAACAGGCGATCGTGATCCTAAGCGCTGGCATTCAAAAGGCCGCGCCGGAATATGGCGATGGCCCCATCGTCGATCGCGTTACACTGGAAAGGCTGCGCTATGGGGCGTCGCTGCATCGTAAGTCGTTGCTGCCGGTTCTTGTGACGGGCGGATTGCCGCCGGAGCTTAGCCGAACGCGATTTAGCGATTTGTCCGTGGCCGATCTCATGGCCGAGACCCTCAATGAGGAGTTTCATGTCCCTGCCGCCTGGGTTGAACCGCGCGCCAAGAACACCTGGGATAACGGTCGGTATGCGGCGGACATCTTGCAACCTGCCGGCATTCGGCGCGTCATCCTTGTAACCCATGCCTGGCATATGGACCGGGCGGTAAAGAGCTTTGAGACCGTTGGGTTTCAGGTCACCCCCGCTCCGACCGGGTTCCATCGACCCAATTTTGGCCGGGCGGAAAACTATATCCCTTCGGGTAAGGCCCTCCACAATGCCTATTTCGCCTTTCATGAATTGGTGGGCCGCGCCTATTACGGCGTGAGATTTTGGCGCGGCGCCCCGACTCGCTTCGCGGAAGGGACCGGCACGGACGATTTGGGCACCCTGACCGAATAAGCGGCGATGGCTGAAAAGGCCGTTTCGCGGCAGCCCCATCCCCGGCACAACACCAACCGGCACAACACCAACCGACACAACACCAACCGGCACGACACCAACCGGCACGACACCAAGAAGGCGCCGCAGCCCGAACGATGCGACGTCAGCCGAGTTTGGCTTCCACCGCGTCCCAAAACAGCGCGGCGATGTCAGGCCCCCCCAACCGCCGGATTTCCTGCACGCCGGTTGGCGAGGTGACATTAATTTCGGTCAGCACATCGCCGATAACGTCGATGCCGACAAACAATAAATTCTGATCGCGCAGGAGCGGACCAATACGCTCACAAATCGCTTTATCGCGCGCGGTGAGCGGGGCGGCCTCCGCTCGGCCCCCGACATGCAGGTTGGACCGGGCCTCCCCCTCGGCGGGCACCCGATTGACCGCGCCAACCGGCACCCCGTCGATCAGGATAATGCGTTTGTCCCCCTTGCGGACGGCCGGCACATAGGCCTGCGCGATCATAGGCACACGGAAATAATCGGTGAAAAGCTCAATGACCGCGTTGAAATTACGATCGGCCTCCGGCAAATGAAACACCCCCGCTCCACCGGCCCCGTAAAGAGGCTTAAGGACGATATCCCTGTGGCGTTCCCGGAAGGCGGCAAGGGCCTCAGGATCGAGCGATATCAAACTCGGCGGCATCAGGTCTGGGAAATGCATCACCAGCAGCTTTTCCGGCGCATTCCGGACGCTCGCGGGATCATTTACCACCAGCGTATCTTGCACAATGTGCTCGAGCAGGTGGGTGGTGGTGATGTAGCCCATGTCAAAGGGCGGATCCTGGCGGAGCAGCACCACATCGACGCTCGCCAGATCGAGGGTCTCCTGCGCCCCTAGGCTGGCGTGGTTGCCTTTTTCAGCCCGCACCTCAACGGCGTGGCCCGTGGCGCACAGGCGGGGGCCGTCGAGGGTGAGGCGATTTGGCGTGTAGTAGAATTGCTCATGACCACGTTTCGCCGCCTCCAGCATGAAGGCGAACGTTGTGTCGGCCTCGATATCGATCCCGTCGATGGGATCCATCTGAATGGCAATGCGCATCCGCGTCTCCTCGCGACGCGGGGAGGGGCGTCGCTATTTTATTCGCACGTGGCTCACCACCCGTTGCACCCCGCGAAGGGACCGGGCGTGGTTGATCGAGCGATCCAGCTCACTCTGGGAGCGGGCGATGCCAAACAGATAGACCGATCCCCGCACGGTCTCGATATGATAGTTGAGCTGATGAATGTCTGCATCGGTGATCAACTTTGTGCGCAATTGCGTCGAGATAGCGAGATCGCCCGGATAGGCCGACAACCGGCTCCCCTCAGCGACCTGTAATTCGTTGATCACTTCTTTGACGTGGGGGGCCTGATAGGCGATTTGCGTGGCTTCATTGCGCTTGCTCTCAGTCGGAACGAGCCCAACGAGCAGCACCCGGCTTTCCACCACATCCACATTTACTTTGCGAAAGAGGTCGGCGTCCGCATCGAGCAATCGGCCTTCGATATCCACTTGCAACGTTGCATCGTCAAATGCATCGCCCACACGCCGCTCCTGGGCCACCGTGACCGCACCAACGGTTGTCCCGGCAATGAGAGCCGGTGCGCAGCCTGAAGCACCAACAAGCGTGGAGGCCATGAGCGCAACCAACCAGAGGGCGCCAAGTCTCGGGGACTTCCAGTGTGCAATCATAACGGCCTTGCTCCATTGCGTTGGGGGTCAGGGGCGCTCTCAGGGCAACGCGATCCGCATCTTCAGATCAATCATCCACGGCAAGAACGGCCCCGGGAACATGGGTTTCGTGAGCCCTATCGCTGGCATGTGGCGATTAGATGTCCGCAAACCACGCATTTGGCGTGTGAATCACTTGCAAAGTACCTCCAATCACGAGGACGTCAAAGCGTTTATCCATCGTTGTGGGAACTTTCCGTATGGTAAGAAAATGAAGCGCCGCCCTGGAGATCCGAGTCTGCTGCTTAGGAGAGATGGCCGCGAGGGCATCTGAGCTCCCTGATTGGCGCACCTTTACCTCCACAAAAACGATCCGGCGACCGCGCTGGACAACAAGATCAACCTCGCCAACCGGTGTTTTGTAGCGCCGGGCGAGCGGCCAATAGCCCCGCAAAAGATAATATCCGATTGCGATCCATTCCCCGCGCAGGCCCGATCGATAAGCCCGCCGGCGCTTTTTGCGCCGATCAGGTTTCATCTTGCGCCTCGTCAGCGCCGGTTATTTCAAGGGCACGCTGATAAACCTCCCGGCGCCGCGCACCGGTTACCAGCACCACCGCATCCACCGCCGCACGCACGCTTGTTTTCCCTAATGCGTTATGGAGCAACCCATCGTAGGCGGATGATTTTTCTTTCTCTTGTGGCTTTCCGGCAACGAGGAGCACACACTCGCCCTTTGGCGGGGCCGCCTCAAGGCCGGCCCGTAGCTCCGACAGGGGGGCACGCCGAAACTCCTCATACCGTTTTGTCAGCTCCCGGCCGATGGCAGCCTCCCGATCGCCGAACACCTCCACCAGATCAGCGAGCATGGCCCCAAGGCGCCGGGCCGCCTCAAAAAAAATAAGCGTCTCGGCGCGTGCTGCGAGGCCCTCAAAAAACGCGCGCCTGGCTGGGCCCCGGTTTGGCGGGAACCCCGCAAAGGTGAACCGATCGGTTGCGAGCCCGGCCCCCATAAGTCCGGCCATCAATGCCGATGCTCCGGGGACGGGGTAAACCCTATGTCCGCGATCAAGCGCCATGCGGACCAATTTATACCCCGGGTCCGACACCAGAGGCGTGCCGGCATCACTGATTATGGCAATGACGTCGCCTTTATCGAGGCGGCCCAAAATCTGGGGCCTGACGGTTGCCGCATTATGGTCATTGTAGGTTTGGGGTGTTGCCTTCAGGCCATAGGCAGAAAAAAGACGCGTGCTGACCCGCTTGTCCTCACACAAAACGCAATCGGCTGTGCTCAGAACATGCAGTGCACGAAGCGTCATATCTCCCAAGTTGCCAATGGGTGTTGCAACGATGTAAAGGCCGGGCGCGAGCGGGTTGTGCCTGAAATTTTCCGCAATCTGTGGCCAGTCTGGTCTTGCTTCTGTCACGGTGATGCCCGTTGTCTCAAGGACCGTTGCCGTTTACCTTATTGGCGGGGTTGGTCGCGCGCTCGGCGGTGATCGCATGCTTTGGGCAGAGTTAAGCCCGAGTTGGGTGGCAGCACGCAACGCCTTTGGCGCAATTAAAGCACAGCTTGGAGCACGAGAACCGTGGGACAGACATCGACCGCAGGGTTTGCAGAGATTGCGAAACGCGCCTTGGCTTGCGCGGTTGTCGTGAGCGTGGCCGCCTGCGCGGCCACTACCGGAAACAATCAATCGGGCCAGGGGCAGGCCGGGGTCATCGTCTCGCCGACCCCAACCGATCCCGACCTGCCTGAGCCGGTCGACCCCAATGCGGTGCAATTACCGAGCGTTGCCAATGACGGCGCCGTGCGCGTGGCGCTCTTGCTGCCGACCTCAAACCCAAGCGAAGGAATCGCGCAAATCGGCGAGGCCCTTCTAAACGCAGCCCAATTGGCGCTGTTCGAGCTGGGCAATGACAACATCATCCTGATTACCAAGGACACCAAAGGAACGCCCCAGGGGGCTCAAACTGCAGCCCTCGAAGCTCTGGAAGAGGGCGCCGAAGTGATCCTCGGGCCGCTCTTTTCCACTTCTGTTGCTGCCGTTGGGCCGATTGCGCGTCAACGCAATGTGCCTGTCATCGCCTTCTCGACCGACAAAGAAGTCGCCGGCGATGGGGTCTACCTCCTCAGCTTCTTGCCCGAGCAGGAAGTAAAGCGGATCACCGAATTTGCGTTCAGAGAGGGCTATTCGGAATTTGCCGCCCTCGTTCCTGAATCGGAATATGGCCAGCGGGTGCGCTCGGCCTTTGTGAACACAATCGCGCAAAACGGCGGCGAGATAAAACAGGTCGCGAGTTACCCGCGCCCCAACTCAGCGCTTGAGTTGACCCGCGGGCTTGAGCAACCGGCCCGATCGGTCGCGGAATACGGCGTAGAAGGTCCGGTGACCTACCAAGCCATTCTGTTGCCCGAAGGCGGGACCTATCTGCAAATCGTGGCGCCCTATCTGCCAAAATACGATGTCGACCCGCGCCAGGTGAAGTTCCTCGGGACAGGCCTGTGGGACGATCCGGGCATCGGCAAAGAGGCGAGCCTGGTGGGGGGCTGGTTTGCCGCCCCGACACCGGCCATGCGCCAGGCCTTCCAGCAGAAATACCGAGCGACCTACAGCCAATCGGCGCCGCGGATTGCAAGCCTGCCGTTCGATGCCGTCGCCCTCGTTGCGTCGTTATCGGATGAATATCCGCGGGGAGTGCGCTTCTCGCAAAGCAGCCTCATGAACCCCAATGGCTTCTCCGGCATCGACGGGATCTTCCGGTTCTTACCCGATGGCACTGCAGAGCGGGGCCTTGCCGTCTTGAGCGTCCTGCCGGACCGGTTTGAAGTGATCAGCGACGCGCCCCGCTCCTTCGAGGAGATTGACCGCCAGCGCGCTCTGCAAACGGGCACCCTGAACACATCAAGTCAGTCAGCGGTGGAAGCCGGGCTCTAAAGCCCGCGGGCGGCAACAGGCGGCCCAGGGTGAACGCGCGGTTGCACCCTCTCTCGCGCGGCGGGACCTTGCGAAACTGGCGCATCGCCAGCGTGTGCAGGGCTCTTATCCTTCATGGCCTTGACCCTGAGGTTTGACAAAACCCAATCGAGCAGCGGTAACCCCTCGTTCGTGGCCCGAAGGCGCCGGCCCTCAAGTCGCACGAGGCCGCCTCGCACAAGCGCGTCGATATCCTGCGCGTTAATCGTCAAACCGCCGGTCAAGCTCGCCAACCAATCAAGATCGAGCCCCTCGGCAAGGCGCAGCCCCATGAGCATCACCTCATCGCCCACCTCTTGCGCGTTCAGGGGTTCCGGCGCCTGCCGGCCATGGCCGAACCGGTCGACCCGCTGGAGCCAGTGCTCCGGCCGCGGCTCTGACGTAACGGCCAGCACTTGGCCTTCCCGCACCCTCCGTCCGTGTGCGCCAGGGCCGACGCCGACATAGGGTCTGTATTGCCAATAGGCGAGGTTATGGCGGCACTCGGCACCAGGCCGGGCAAAGTTCGACACTTCGTATCGGCCCAGACCGAAGCCGGCGCATAAATCTTCGGTCACAAAATAAAGTTCTGTTGCAAGATCATCCTTAAGCGGGACAAACTGGCCGTGATCGACCATCTTCTCAAATAAGGTCCCAGGCTCGATCGTCAGTTGATAGAGCGAAAAATGGTCCGCCCCGAGATCTAACGCCCGTTTGAGTTCGCTCTCCCAGGCAGCGCGGGTTTGCTCGGGCCGGGCGTAAATAAGGTCAAAGGAAACGCGAGGGAAAATTCTGCGCGCAGCCTCTAGCGCGGCCAGCCCCTCGGCGGCCGTATGCTGACGGCCCAGGAAGTGCAAAGCTGCATCATCGAGAGCCTGAAGCCCAACGGACACCCGGTTGACACCGGCGCCCCGCAGCGCCTCAAAGCGGGCGCGTTCAACGCTTGTCGGGTTTGCCTCAAGGGTCACCTCTAGCGCGGTGGCAAGGCGCGCGCGGGCTGCCAGCCGGTCCAGGATGGCCGCCACGGTTGCCGGCGGCATAAGCGAGGGGGTGCCACCGCCAAAAAAAACGCTGGTAATCTGACGGGGCGCCGCCTCGGCAAGGGCGTGATCGAGGTCGGACAACAGCGCCGCCTGCCATCGGGCCTCGTCCACATGGGCCCGCACATGGGAATTAAAATCGCAATAGGGGCATTTGGCAGCGCAAAAGGGCCAATGGACGTAGACCGCGAGATCGCCCTCTTGCCAAGCATCGCCTGGGACAGGCCTCATGCGCTCGGGGGGCGCCGCGCGCGCAGGGAGTTCAATTGGCCGCGCACCCGAGCGATTACGCGCCATTAAGCCACTCCACAAAGTGCTTGAAGGCATGGGCCCGGTGGCTCATGGCGTGTTTGGCCGCGGGGTCCATCTCACCGAAGGTCAGCCCCTCGCCCTCGGGCACAAACACCGGATCGTAGCCAAAACCCAGCGTGCCGCGCGCTGGCCAGACAATCCGCCCCGTGACCGTCCCAACAAAGGTGTGGCACGGCCCTCCGGGCTCAGCCAGAGCAAGCGCACACACAAAGGAGGCTTTGTCCGCCTCAGGACGGCCCTCGACCAGCGCCCCGGCCGCCCGCATCGCCGAGGCGACTTTATCCATGGCAAGCGTGAAATCCCGGCTCTCGCCAGCCCATCGGGCCGAGTAAATGCCCGGCTCGCCGCCAAGTGCGTCCACACACAATCCGCTATCATCTGACAAGGAGGGCAAGCCCGTTGCTTCCGCGGCCGCTTGCGCCTTGAGAACGGCATTGGCCTCGAAGGTCAGTCCGGTTTCTTCCGGTTCGGGCAGGTGTTTTTCGGCCGCCGAGACGACGGTCAGCCCGAGCGGGCGAAGGAGATCGCCGATCTCGCGCACCTTGCCGGCATTGTGGCTCGCCACGAGGATCGTATCGCCGCCCAGCCGCATCCGGGTCAGCCTTCCCAGCCCGTCACGTCCCGTTGCAGGGCCACGATCTCCGACACCCCTTTTTTGGCGAGCTTCAGGAGCGTCAAGAATTGATCCTCTGTAAACGGATCGGCCTCGGCCGTGCCCTGGATCTCCACAATCCCGGCTGTGCCCGTAAGGACGAAATTGGCATCCGCCTCGGCGGTTGAGTCTTCCGGGTAATCGAGATCGAGCACAGGCGTGCCCTGAAAGATCCCGCAGGAGACAGCCGCAACCGGCTCGCGCAGGGGTGATTTGGCAATCACGCCCTCCTCTATCATCCAGCCAATGGCCTGGTGCAGGGCAACCCATCCTCCGGAAATGGCGGCGGTTCGGGTGCCGCCATCGGCCTGAAGCACATCGCAATCGACGATCACTTGTCGCTCCCCAAGGGCTGCCAAATCCACCACGGCCCGCAAGCTGCGCCCAATGAGGCGCTGGATTTCTTGAGTGCGCCCCGATTGCTTGCCCGCCGCTGCCTCCCGCCGCATGCGCGAGCCGGTGGAGCGGGGCAGCATGCCGTATTCGGCCGTCACCCAGCCCCGGCCTGTCCCCTTCAAAAAGGGCGGCACATCCATCTGCACCGACGCGGTGCACAGGACATGGGTGTTGCCGAAACGCACAAGGCACGAGCCCTCGGCATGGGCTGCAAAACCGCGCTCAAAGGAAACGGGGCGCAATTCATCGGCAGCCCGTGTCGAGGGGCGCACAAAAGCAGTCATGCCAGGCATAATCGTCCTTTCCAGAGGGGGTGGCCGGGCGCCGGCGCCGCACGCGAGTTGACCCTGCCCAGCCCGCCACTTACATACCGGCAAACAGCCAGAAAACAACAGATTCGGCGCCGAAAGGCGCTGCCGCTAGGCTGCGAGTTAGACTGCAACCCAAAAGGCCCCATGGTCTCGAAACCCACATCCCCCTCTTTGAGCCAGCTTGAGACCCTAAACGAGCGCTCTCGGTCGATCTTCCGCAGCCTCGTCGAGACCTATCTGGAGACCGGCGAGCCCGTAGGGTCGCGCACCTTAAGCCGCAGTCTTCCCTTCCAGCTTTCGGCGGCCTCGATCCGCAATGTGATGGCCGATCTCGAACATCTGGGCCTTTTAAGCTCGCCCCATACCTCGGCCGGGCGCATCCCCTCCGAGCAGGGTTTGCGGCTGTTTGTCGACGGGCTTTTGGAGGTCGGCGACCTGACTGAAGAAGAGCGCGAGCGCATCGAGGGGCAAATCGGCAGCCAGGAACGCGCGCTCCCCGACCTTTTAAACGATGCGATCTTGATGCTGTCCGGCCTTTCCCATTGCGCTGGGCTCGTTGCAAGCTCGAAAAGCGATGTGCCCTTGAAGCACCTCGAGGTCGTGCAAACCCAGCCGGGCCAGGGCTTGGTGATCTTGGTCTCCGAGACAGGCGTGGTGGAAAACCGGGTGCTCGATCTGCCCCTCGGGATGACTCCCTCCGCCCTCCGGGAGGCGGTCAATTATTTGAACGCCCGTCTGCAAGGGCGCACGATCGGCGAGGCGCGCCAAGAAATCCTTGTCGAGGTCGAGCAGCACAAAGCCCAGCTCGATACCCTGTCGGCGCAAGTCGTCGAGCGGGGCTTGGCGACCTGGTCCGGCGAGAAGGGCGATGTGTTAGACCGTACCCTGATTGTCCGCGGCCAGGCCAACCTCTTAGAAAATCTCGGCGCGATGGAGGATTTGGAGCGGATCCGACGACTGTTTGAGGAACTCGAAAACAAGGCCGATCTTCTGGCGCTTCTGGACCGCGCGGAAACCGGCGAGGGCGTCCAAATCTTCATCGGTTCCGAGACCGAATTGTTTTCGCTTTCGGGCTCGTCGGTCATCGTGGCGCCCTATAAGAACGCCCAACAAAAGATCGTTGGCGTCATCGGCGTCATCGGCCCGACCCGGCTCAATTATGGGCGGATCATCCCGATGGTTGACTTCACCGCGCAGGTCATCGGACGAATGATGCCATGAGCGCGGCACCTCCCCGCCCGCATCCCCTAACAAATCGAAAACGCCAGTAGGACCTCGCAATGAGTGACGAGAACGAAACGAGCGACGAGACCCCTGAGGCCAAGCCCCAAGAGCCGGGCACAGAGGCAACCGATGAGGGCGCGCCCGCGCCGGGCGAAGAGCTTTTGGACGGCACGTCCAAGACCTATGACGAGTTGGTGCTCGAGAACGAGGATTTGCGCGCGCGGCTGCTGCGTGCGGTCGCCGATGCAGAAAATGTGCGAAAACGGGCCGAGCGGGACCAGCAGGACACGGCCAAATACGCGATATCGAAGTTCATATTCTGTGAAGACATGGAAGTAAAGTTCCTCAAATCACAAAAAAGGATCGCCACAGGTCTCTCTTCTGCCCTTCCCTCAGGGGCCATTTCGATCTGGAGCTTATTGATCTCTGCACTAGACCAGATCAAGCGCTGCAAGGTTACATCTCCTTTGGGATATGCCTGACAAGCCAATCGGATCGAGGGATCCCATTTCCGTGCAAATGCTGTGCTTTTCTCAGTATTGGTCGGAGCGCTCAAGTTGCCATGTCCCTCCAATACCCGCACCCTACAGGTTGTACACCTTCCATGACCTCCACATTCATGGGTATGCGGTATCTGATTGTCTATAGAAATATCGAGTAAGGAGGAATAATCGTCTGTAACTTCAGCCTCGTAGCCAATGCTTGCATAAGTAATCCG
>JBCDJA010000006.1:0-19918 GCA_038748465.1 Pseudomonadota bacterium | reverse complement strand
GGCTTACCCGCAGCACTTCGCCCACCTTATCGACCAACAGACCAAAGGATTCCTGGTCCTTCTCAATCCCAATGGCCATGCAGCCTTTGTTGCGATCGCGCGGCTCCATGCCAAGGCGCTTACGCACATCGATAGCAGTAACAATCCGCCCACGCAGGTTTAACACCCCGTCGATCAACTTAGGCGCCAGGGGCACATGGGTGATCGCCTGGGGCTGAAAGACGTCTTGGATCGTCTCAACCGGAATACCGAAGGATTGATCGCCGATCATGACGGTGACGAAATCATCCGACGCCTGTAGGGGCGCGGTATCTGAACTGTCCTGGTGGGTCATGCTACGGCCTCTTGCTGGTTCAAGGTTTGCTCGATCACACCAACCAACCGGTCCCGGTCGAATTTGGCGACATGGCATGTAAAGCCCGCCTCAATGGCCTGACTGACATCCTGCGCCGTGCTGCGCGAGCTCAAGGCAATCAGCGGCAGGTCCTCCATGCTGGATTGTGTGCGCACCGCCCGGGCAAGGGCCATGCCATCCATCTCGGGCATCTCGATGTCGGAGATGATCATGTCGAAGGCATCGTCAGCTTGCAGATGGTCAAGCGCCTCAACGCCGTTTTCAGCCGTCACGACGTCATAGCCGCTCTCTCGGAGCAACGGCGCGACGATGTTGAGGAAGAAGGGGCTGTCGTCAACAAGCAGCAAGCGACGACCGAGGTCGGCGGCATCCCCCTCATGGCGGAACCAATCGGCAAAACCCCGCTCTAGGAAGTAGGCGACATCGAGAAGCTCGGTGGCCTTGCCTTTGATAACAGCCGTGCCGAGCGTGCCTGGCACTTCGGCATTGAGCTCCAGGTTCACCATGTCCTGGACGATATCGACGATCTCGTCGACCGCGAGACCGACATTGTTCTCGCCCTCGGTAAAAACAAGAACCGCCTGGCGGCCACTGGCTGCAAGTTGCTGTGCGGAGGAAATTGGCATGATCGGCATAAGCCGGCCACGATATTGCACCACATCCATGCCATTTGCCTGCTCGATCTTCTCGATGGCGATTTCCTCGAGCCGGGTCACCACGGACAGGGGAACCGCCTTCGGATCCTCCGAGCCCGCACGGAAGATCAGCATGGACTGGGTGTCGGGCTTGTCGGCCTCTGAATCGACCGCGCCGAAAGCATCCATCTTATTTTCCGACATGTCCCGAGACACCGCCGCCGCAACGCCATTTGGATCGATGATCATAATCACCGACCCATCGCCCAAAATGGTGTTGCCGGAGAACATATTGATGTCGCGAAGCATGGAGGCTGACGGTTTGACAACGATTTCCTCCGTATCGAACACCCCATCGACGATTATGCCGAAGACCTGGCTGCCGACATGGGAGACGATTACAAAGGCCTCCTCGCGGTCGCTTTCGCGGGCCTCCGTCTCGATGCCCAAGAGCTCGGCAAGCTCCACAAGAGGCAGCAAGCGATCGCGCAAACGCAGCACGGGGGCGGCATTCACCTGCTCGATCCGGTAATCGGAATTGCCGCTCGTGCGCACCAGCTCAACCACATTCAGCTGCGGCATCGCATAACGCTGGTTTGCGGTCTCAACGATCAGGGCAGACACGATTGCAAGCGTGAGCGGAATTTTGATGATGAAGGTGCTGCCCTGCCCTTGCGAGGATCGCACATCCACCGTGCCGCCAATCGTCTCGATATTGGTGCGCACCACGTCCATTCCGACGCCGCGGCCGGACACATTGGTGACGACCTTCGCGGTGGAAAAACCGGCATGGAAGATAAATTTGGCGATCTGGTTTTCGGTCAGATCGTCGGCATCGGCCTCCGACACGAGGCCCCTCTCGACGGCTTTCTTCTTGATTTTATCCGTATTAAGACCAGCGCCATCATCGGCAACTTCAATCAAGATATGACCGCCCTCGTGATACGCCTTCAGATTGATCGTCCCCAGCGCCGGCTTGCCAGCCGCCACCCGCACATCGGGCATCTCAAGGCCATGGTCGGCGGAGTTGCGAACCATGTGGGTGAGCGGATCTTTGATTAATTCGAGCACCTGGCGATCGAGTTCGGTATCGGCCCCGGACATTTTGAGTTCGATTTTTTTGTCAAGCTCAAGGCTGAGATCGCGAACAATCCGAGGCAGCTTTTGCCATGCATTGCCGATCGGCTGCATGCGGGTTTTCATCACCGCTTCTTGCAGGTCGGAGGTGACATTCGACAGGCGCTGCAGGGGCACTTTGAATTCGCTGTCTTCTTGGTTCCGCACCATCTGCAGCAATTGGTTTCGGGTCAGCACCAACTCGCTGACCATGGTCATCAAGTCTTCCAGCACGTCCACATTGACGCGGATCGATTGGTTGGCGATGCCACCGCCTTGCGCCGATTTTTTTTCCGTTTCCGCGGCTGGCTTTGAGGGGGCTTTGGCCGCCGGTTTTTGCGCCGGGGCGGTTGCAGGCTTTGGGTCTGGCGCGGGGGCTGCTTGCGCGAGGGAGGCGCTTTCCTCATCGCTGCCGGCTGCGGCTGGGTCGGAGGCCGCGCCCGCATCCGGGCCCGCGGCGGCAGCAAACGCCGCCTCCAGCTCGTCAAGCGAGACCTCGCCCGGCTTGAGGGCCCTGCCGAGGGCAGCTTCGGTTGCTGCGGCATCGGCGGCCGATAGGTCGGTGGTTGCTTCCGGCGCGGCCACGGCGCCATCGTCTGGGGGGGTGGCCGCGGCCTCGACCCCGCTTGGGCGGCCATCGGCGCCCGAGACTTCAGATTCTGAGGCGCCCGCGGCGGCGTAATCGCCAACGGCGGCACGCTCCAATTCCCCGATCAAGGCTGCGTCATCCCCCTCGGCCTCAACCTCATTGGCCTCAAGATGAAACAGCAGCTCTTTAATTTGATCGAGCGACTTCAAAATAAGCGACACGGCTTCAGGCGTGACAGGCAGCTCCCCGTCGCGAAACTTCCCGAGCACCGTTTCGGAGGCGTGCGCCACAGCTTCAAGCCGCGGCAGGCCCAAAAATCCGCAGGTTCCCTTAATGGTGTGCACGAGGCGAAAGATCTTGCTCAGCACCTCTTTGTTGTTCGGCTCTTTTTCGAGCGTGACGAGTTCCACGTCGACAACATCGAGACTTTCGAAAGTTTCGGTCAGAAACTCGCTGAGAAGATCATCCATCTTTGGTCGCCCTGGCTGGAAAAAGGGAGAGTCCTCCCGCAGGAGAAGCCGGGGCAGTCTTGGTTAAATTGGTAAAGATGGATTTAAGCGCAAATCATCCTGAGACGGATGAGTTTAGCGGACCGAAATCGGGGCGATTGTCCTCAGGCCCCGACCGCTTTTTGCAAGCCCGGCGCGGCCGACACGCCCGGCGCGGCCGGAACGAGCGCGCTGAGGGCAAGGCGTTCATCTTCTTTTTCGAGGGTGAATGTCCCGCCCAAGCCATCGACAATCCGCCGGGTTAAGGTCGGCTGGATCGAGCGCGCATCTTGGGCGTTATCGTCAAGCTCGCACCCGAGGGCTTGGGCTAATTTCTCCGGGAAAACCAAGGGTTTGCCCGTCGCTTCGGCCAGGATCGATGTGGCGTCCGGCCGCTCTTCCAGGCTGAGGCGAACCCGCCCGCCCCGCGGCACGCTATCAACGGCCAGTAGACAGAAATTGAGCAGCAACCGCACCACATCCTTCGGCGCGGTATAGGCCTCCACTTCCCATTGCAGGTCGGCCTTGGACTCCCCGAGATAAAGCTCGACCACTTGGCGTGCCTCAGCCAACTCGATATCTGCCCCATGGGCAGAGGCAGCCCCATAAGCCAAGCGCGCAAACTGCAACTTGGCGGCAGCCTGGCGGGCGCTGTTTTGCAGCAAGGCCAAGGCCTGATCCTTCATTTCCGGATCGTCCTCGTCGGTCAGAACCTCAAGCCCATTGGCAAACGCCGTGACAGGGCTAATAAGGTCATGGCACAGGCGCGAACACATGAGCGCAGCGAATTCGAGGTCTTTCATGGGGTTGCTCACACTGATTAAGACGCTTGACCATGGGATGAGTCGGACCGCATGACAAACGAGTTCCTGGTCCCCGGGGCCTATGTGCGCCATCCGGCCAGGCCTGAATGGGGGCTTGGCCAAGTTCAATCCGTGATTGGCGATCGGATCACCGTCAATTTCGAGAATTCAGGCAAACAGTTAATCAACGGGGCTGAAGTCGATCTGGAACTTATCGACCTCGACGATCCCCCTTAAGCCGCCTGCCTAAGGCCGCCCCCCCTAAGCCACCTCGTGCCAGAATGTTAGACTGACCGATGACCACGCCGCTCCTTGAGACCCTCGCCATCCTCGCTGCCGAGGCCGGCCGCGCGACGCTCGCCCATTACCGCACGCCCGTTGCGCACCAAGAAAAAGCCGACAAATCCCCTGTCACCGCGGCGGACCTCGCCTCAGAAGCGGTGATCTTGCCGGGACTTGCAAAACACTTCCCAGACATCCCGGTCGTGTCTGAAGAGGCGGCCTCACGAGGGGAGAGCCCGGACCTGGCCGAGCGGTTCTTTTTGGTGGACCCGCTTGACGGCACAAAGGAGTTTCTCAAGGGGCGGCAAGAGTTCACGGTCAATATCGGGCTGATCGATGGGGGGGAGCCGATCGCCGGGGCGGTTTTGGCGCCTGCGCTCGGCACCCTCTATCTCGGCGAGCGTTCCGTCGGCGCGTTCAAGGCGAGCTATGGCGAGGCGATGACAGGCCCGCGTGGGGCCCTTACCCCCATTCGATGCGCGCAGGCCCCAGCCGGGGATCCGCGGATCGTTGCCAGCCGCTCCCACCTTGATCCGGCGACCCAGGCCTTTATCGAGTGCACCCCCCATGGGGGCCTCGTGCAAACCGGCTCCTCCCTCAAATTCTGTCTTGTTGCAGAGGATCAGGCCGACCTCTATCCCCGCTTCGGCCGAACCATGGAGTGGGACACCGCCGCCGGCCAAGCGGTACTTGAAAGCGCGGGCGGGGCCGTGCTCTGCCTCGATGGCACACCTCTGCGCTACGGCAAAGAGGATCGGGGCCTCGACAATCCCTATTTTCTGGCAGGCGTGGGCCCGCTAGAGGACGCTGTGGCGCGATGCCGATCGGTATTGCCCGATCGACCGGACGGGTAATTATTCATCATAGTGATGATCGTCGTCATGGCCGCTCCGACTTGAATAAAACACCAGCGCCATCAGCCCTCCGCCCACGGCAAATGACAGGCTGACACCAAGGGCCATAGCAAGCCATCCGTGGAACCCAATCTCCACGCCGTCGAGCGCCGTCCACACCTCAACAGCATAGACAAGTGCCGTGATTAACAAGGCACCCAGTGTGCCGATCAGCACCAGAACTTTCACCCCCTCACCCTTTCCAATAATTCATCGCCCCGTTTGTGTGATCGATTTAGTCTATCGGCGACGACGTTTGCTTGACCATGCGCATGCGGAAATTGCCCTATGCCTTGCCGACCGTCCGCATGCACCCCCCATTGAGTTGCACCCCGCATTGCGTTGCACCCCGCGAAGCATTGCCGCACCTGGATGGGGCGCCCACCGCCGTACTGCGCAGTTTGGACCGGTTCTTGAACGTTGGCTCACTCTACAGGTTACCCCCCAGTAAGCGGGGGGGGCTTTTCGCCGCCGGGTCCCATAACGTGCCAATCGCTACCCGTATAGGGTGCACCAAGGTTGTGCCTTAGAGTAAAGCAGACAGTCCATGCCCAATCATCCCATAGATGTCTATGTCGGTCGTCGGGTCCGCATCCGACGCATGGAAATGGGGATCACCCAGCAGCAACTCGCCCGCGAAATCGGCGTGACGTTTCAGCAGGTGCAAAAATACGAGCGCGGGGTAAACCGCATCAGCGCCAGCAAATTGTTTCGGGTCGCTCGCCTATTCGGGGTCGCTGTCGATTTCTTTTTCGAGGGGGCTGAAGATACGGAGATTCACATAGCCCATGAGCCCGGTTTTGAGGAATCGTCTGAGGCCTTCCGCCACGAAGAATTGGAGCCCGTCCTCGCGTTTCTCTCAAGCCATGAGGGCATGGAATTGAACCGATCGTTCAAGAAAATTCCGTCGACAAAACTCCGCCGGGAGATCGCCTCGCTGATTGAGGCGATTGCCGATGCGGAGGACGATGTGTGGACCGAAGAGCAGGACTGATCGGCGGGCCCCGTGCTTGATCCATGCTTGGCCCGGCGGGCACCGCGGGTCAAAGAGCCAAGAACCAAGAGTGCTACCTCGAGGCCTCGGGTTACTCGGTCTCGCCTTTAAGGTCGCGGCCCTCCACCTCATCGCCTATGCGCAGGGTGCCGGAGATTTCACCGGCCGACAGATCGAAAAATGTCAGTTGACTGACCGCCTCCCCTTCGAGACGAATAATGAGGGTTGATCCCACCCTGTCCACCGAGTGGATCCGGCCCCCGCCTGGGATCTCGATAGCCAGATCGCCGAAGGTCGGAACGGTGAAAGGCGCCTCCACCCGATTCGCAAGGTCCGGACGAGGAAGAGGGACCACCCTTGCGCTCCCCCCCTCCGCCGGCGCTTCTAGGACACGTTCTTCGCTGATCGGCGCCGGATCGGGCTCGTCATCGTTGCGAAATATGGTCAAAATAATGAGCCCGATGAACACCAGGATCAAAACACCCAGCACCACCACAACCGCTCGCAGCGCGATGTCCATTGCGGTGAGCGGTCCGCCCGCTTCTAAGTCCGGCTCATTCGATTGCATTCGTGTCGGTCCATGACTGATGAGGGCTCACAGGATGAGGGCGAGGCCTTGGAGGAGGAGGCGCTCGATGCCGCGCCTGTCCCCCTTATTGTGCCGGCGGAAGCAGCCGGGGCGCGGATCGACCGCTGGATTGCGGAGACCGACCCTACCCTCAGCCGCAGCCGGGTGAAGGTCTTGCTTGGCGAGGGCGCGATCCGGCTCAACGGTGTGGCGGCCCCATCCCCATCGGTCAAGTTGAAACAAGGCGACGCGATCGAGATCGACCTGCCGGCCCCCGTCCCGGCAAGCCCGGTTCCCCAAGCGCTGCCGCTTCGGGTGCTGTTCGAAGACGAGCACGTGATCGTCTTGGATAAGGCGGCCGGCATGGCGGTGCACCCGGCGCCCGGAACCCCTGATGGAACCCTCGTCAACGCCCTGCTTGCCCATTGTGGAGAAGGGCTTTTGGGCATTGGGGGGGTAAGCCGGCCCGGCATCGTGCATCGGCTCGACAAAGGCACCAGCGGGGTGATGGTCGTTGCGAAAACGGACGCGGCCTATGGCGGCCTGCAACCCCAATTCGCCGACCACACGATCGAGCGGCGCTACTTGGCCGTGTGCTGGCGCGCGCCGCGGATGACCAGCGGCGCGATCGACAAACCGATCGGGCGCTCTCCCTACAACCGCAAAAAAATGGCGATCCTTGCCCATGGCGGCCGGCGCGCCATTACGCATTTTCGCGTTGCGGAGCGCTTCGGCGCGCCAGCTTTTGCCAGCCTTTTGGAGTGCCGCCTTGAAACCGGGCGCACCCACCAAATCCGGGTCCACCTCACCAGTCTTGGTCACCCGATCCTTGGCGATCCGACCTATGGCCGCGGTCACACCAGCCTCGTTCGGACCTTGCAAGGGGACCTAGCGCTCGCCATCTCTCGTCTTGAACGGCCGATGTTGCACGCCGCAAAGCTCGGTTTCAGACATCCGGTCGGGGGGCAAGACCTCACCTTTGATGCGCACGCACCCGGCGATTTCACGTCCCTTTTGGCGTTGCTCGCACCGCTATGACGGGCCCTGAGCGCGCGAGCGGCACGTGATGTGACCACCGTAACTCGCCAGCACGGAAGCATTAGCGCCACCCGTTTGCTACATTGAGTTGTAGTCGTCGACGAAAGACCGAAAGCAAGAGCCATGGCCGAACCGAAACTTCCCACCGTCGCCAGTGATGGCAGCCTCACCCGCTACCTCCAGGAAATCCGTCAATTCCCCATGCTGCAACCCGAGGAAGAATACATGCTCGGGAAGAGTTGGAAGGAGCATGAGGACAGCGAAGCGGCGCACCGGCTGGTCACGAGCCATCTTCGCCTGGTAGCGAAAATCGCCATGGGGTATCGGGGCTACGGGCTGCCGATGAGCGAGGTGATCTCGGAAGGCAATGTCGGGCTGATGCAGGCGGTTAAACGCTTTGAGCCTGAAAAAGGCTTCCGGCTTGCGACCTATGCCATGTGGTGGATCCGCGCTGCGATCCAGGAATACATCCTGCGCTCCTGGAGCCTCGTGAAGATGGGCACCACCGCCGCGCAGAAGAAATTATTCTTCAATCTCCGCCGGATGAAGGGGCAGATTCAAGCCATCGATGAGGGCGATATGCGACCCGAGCAGGTGGCGCATATCTCCACAGCGCTCAATGTTTCCGAGGACGATGTCATCCAGATGAACCGCCGGCTCACGGCGCCCGATCATTCGCTCAACGCGCCCTTGCGGGCCGATTCGGAAGGCGAATGGCAGGACTGGCTGGTCGATGATCAGGTGGACCAAGAGACCCTGCTTGCCGAACGGGAAGAGCTTGACGATCGACGGGCGCTGCTCGCCGAGGCAATCAAAAAGCTCAACGAACGCGAGCAGCACATCCTGACCGAGCGGAAATTGAAGGAAAACCCGGCGACCCTTGAAGACCTCTCCCAACACTATGGGATCAGCCGGGAGCGCGTCCGCCAGATCGAGGTGCGAGCCTTTGAAAAACTGCAAAAGGCAATGCGCAACGCGATGAAGGAACAAAACCGCCGTCAGGCTGCGAACTAACAGCGCGGGGCCGGTTCAGGCGATCAGGGCACAGATCTCGGTTTCAAGGTCGGCTTCCTCAACCTCGTAAGGGTCGTTGAGATAGGCCTCCCAAAACGTGCCGAGCGGTTTGTGCCCCGCCGCGCTGAGCGCCGAAAAAAGGGCTTTATAGGTCTCAGGAAGGGTGGCGTAAGAGCCCTTGTGCACAAGAAAGGCAGTGTGTCCGGACGGCGCGTGCCCCGCCAGCACGGGTGCCTCGGCCTTTGATAGGTCCGCCTCAGCAACGCCAATGGCTACATCGAGGATCATCTGAGGGTTTTTGCCTTCGCCATCCGCGTTCCGATAAATCCCCATGGGAGGCGGGACCGTCGCGATGGCTTTGGCTTTGCAAAAGGCTGCAAGGCTTGGAAGGTCGTGCTCGAAGCGCGGCGTAATCGATTGGGGTGTCATCTCGACACGACCGGAGCGGTAGAAGATGGGCTTGGGCTCTGTCGTTCGAAAGCTGAGGGTGGCCATTGATAAGTGCTCCGTATGCGCCGACAATAAGGCATCGGCCATGTGTGGCGCTTATGGCTGAAAGGGATCGCGCACTAAGATCGTGTCGTCGCGCTCGGGGGAGGTCGACAAGAGGGATACCGGCACCTCAATAAGCTCTTCGATCCGGCGGACATATTTGATGGCATTGGCCGGCAGCGAGCCCCAACTGCGCGCCCCTTGCGTGCTGTCCTTCCAGCCCTCCAGGGTCTCATAGATCGGCGTTACCTTGGCCTGCTCGTCTGCCCCAATGGGGAAATAGTCAAGCCGCTCCCCATCCAACATATAGCCCACGGCAATCTTGAGAGTATAGAACCCATCGAGCACATCGAGCTTGGTGAGGGCAATGCCGTCAATTCCCCCACTGAGGACCGATTGACGGACGAGCACCGCATCGAACCAACCGCAGCGGCGGCTGCGCCCGGTCACCGTGCCAAATTCGTGCCCGCGTTCGCCGAGGCGTTTGCCCACCTCATCGTCGCATTCGGTCGGAAACGGACCTTCTCCGACCCGGGTTGTGTAGGCCTTAGTGATGCCTAAGACAAAGCCGATACGGCCGACCCCATGGCCGCTGCCTGTGGCCGCCTGGGCCGCGACCGTGTTGGAGGACGTGACAAACGGATAGGTACCGTGATCCACGTCAAGGAGCGCGCCTTGCGCCCCCTCAAAGAGGATGCGTTTGCCAGCTCGCCTTGCCCCATCGAGTGTGCGCCACACCGGGTCGGCGAACGCCAAGATGCGCTCGGCGATCGCGTCCAGTTTGTCGCGCAGCGGCGCCCGCTCTAACGGGGGCTGGCCCACCCCGCGGCGCAGCGCATTATGGTGGCCGAGCAGCCGGTCTAACTTGGCATCAAGGCTTTCAGGATGGGCAAGATCGACGACACGGATCGCACGCCGGCCGACTTTGTCCTCATAGGCCGGGCCGATGCCGCGCCGGGTTGTGCCGATTTTCTGCCCCGCCCCATCGTCTTCACGCAACGCGTCGAGTTCCTGATGCAACGGCAAAATAAGCACAGCATTTTGCGCAAGTTTGAGCGTCTCCGGGGTTATCTCAACGCCCTGCCCTCGCAGCTTGTCGATTTCCTCAAGCAGCGCCCAGGGATCGACCACAACGCCATTGCCGATGATCGAAATCTTCCCAGGGCGGACAATACCGGACGGAAGCAAACTGAGTTTGTAGACAGCACCATCGATAACAAGGGTGTGGCCAGCATTATGCCCGCCTTGGAAGCGAACCACCACATCGGCCCGCTCTGACAGCCAATCGACGATTTTGCCTTTGCCCTCGTCGCCCCATTGGGAGCCGACGACCGCCACATTGCCCATGGTCAGACCCTTCCGTACCGAGGCTAAAGGGAAACGGAAATCGCTTGTTTGACAAGCGGCAATTCCGTAAGGATGCGGATCGTCTTGGCGTCTGGAGCACCATCGACCTCAATGAGGGCCAGCGCATCGCCGCCCGGCTCGGCCCGGCCGAGATTAAACGTCGCGATGTTTACCCCCGCCTCGCCCAAGGCGGTGCCGAGCGATCCGATAAAGCCCGGCTTGTCTTCGTTGGTGACATAAAGCATGTGGCCGCTCACGGGCGCATCAAGGGCGATGCCGTTTACTTGAATAATCCGTGGACGCCCATCGGAGAAGAGGGTGCCGGCAACCGATCGTTTCTGCCGCTCGGTGGTCACCGACACGCGCATATAGGTCTCGTAGACCCCCTCTTGCCCGCGTCTTACCTCCGAGACAGAGATCCCCCGATCCTTCGCGAGCACCGGGGCGCTGACCATGTTGATGTCGGTAAGGAGCGGGCGTAGCACGCCGCTCAAGGCTGCCGCAGTGATCGGCTTGATGTTGAGGTCTGCAACGGTTCCCTCATATTCGATCTCAATCTTTTTGATGCCGGTTTCGGTCGTCTGCCCAATGAAAAGGCCCAGCTTCTCGGCAAGGTCGAGATAGGGTTTCAAGAGCGGCGCTTCGGCTGCGCTGACCGACGGCATGTTGATCGCGTTGGTGACCGCGCCGGTATTGAGATAATCAGCCATTTGCTCGGCGACCTGCACGGCCACATTTTCTTGCGCCTCCTGGGTCGATGCACCGAGATGGGGCGTTGCCACCACCCGCTCATTGCCAAAGAGGGCGTTCTCCCGGGCCGGTTCCTCAACGAACACATCAAGGGCGGCGCCCGCCACATGCCCGTCTTCCAACGCCGTTTTGAGATCAGCCTCCACGACCAAACCGCCGCGCGCGCAATTTATGATGTAGACCCCCTTCTTTGCCTTCTGCAAAGCGGATGCATCGAGGATGCCGCGAGTTTTGTCGTTTAAAGGCGTGTGCAGAGTAATAAAATCGGCACGCGCCAAGAGCCCCTCAAGATCGGTTTTCTCAACCCCCAGCTCCACGGCCCGTTCCGGCGTCAGGAAGGGGTCGAAGGCGACGACTTTCATCGAAAGCCCAAGCGCCCGCGTGGCGACAATCGACCCGATATTCCCGCACCCGATAATGCCGAGAGTTTTGCCTGTTAGCTCCACGCCCATGAAGCGTGATTTTTCCCACTTTCCAGCATGGGTCGAGGTGTTTGCAACAGGGATTTGACGCGCGAGCGAGAACATCATCGCGATCGCATGTTCAGCCGTCGTGATGGAATTGCCAAAGGGCGTATTCATCACCACAACCCCTTTTTGGGTCGCGGCCGGAATATCGATGTTGTCAACGCCAATCCCTGCCCGGCCAATGACTTTAAGCGAGGAAGCAGCGTCCAGCACAGCCGGCGTCACTTTGGTTGCCGAGCGCACGGCAAGGCCGTCATATCGGTCGATGATCGCGATCAACTCGTCTTCTGACAGACCGACTTTCACATCGGCCTCTACCCCCTGGCGCTCAAAGATCTCCTTGGCGAGAGGGCTTAATTTATCGGCAATCAAAACAGTCGCCATGGGGATCGTCTCCAGTCGCGGGTTGAGGGTGGCGCCGGCCCGTTAGGCCGCTTGATCGGCGCGCTCGGCGGCAAACGCCCAATCGAGCCAGGGCAAAAGCGCCTCCACATCGCTTGTCTCAACAGTCGCGCCGCACCAAATGCGCAAGCCCGCCGGGGCATCCCGGTAGCCATTGATGTCGTAGGCCACCCCTTCGGCCTCAAGCCGGCCGGCAAGCGACTTTGCAAAGGCCTTCTGGCCGGCCTCATCAAGGCTCGCAAACCAGGGATCGACGATTTTAAGGCAGACCGAGGTGTTGGACCGGGTCGCCGGGTCCTTAGCCAGAAAGTCAATCCAGTCTGTCCCGTCCACCCAGGCGGCGATTGCCGCCAAATTGGCGTCCGCCCGAGCGCACAAAGCGTCGAGCCCGCCGAGCCCTTGGGCCCATTTCAGGGCATCGAGATAGTCCTCAACACACAGCATTGACGGTGTGTTGATGGTCTCGCCCACGAACACCCCATCAATGAGTTTTCCCTTTTTTGTCAGCCGAAAGATTTTTGGCAGAGGCCTCGGGGGCGTGTAACTCTCCAGCCGTTCGACGGCTCTCGGCGAGAGGACCAGCATACCGTGTGCCGCCTCGCCGCCCATTACCTTTTGCCAGGAATAGGTCAGAACATCAATTTTCTGCCAGGGGATCGATTGCGCAAAAACCGCCGATGTCGCATCGCATATCGTCAGACCCTCGCGTGCGTCCGAAATCCAATCACCATTCGGCACCCGCACCCCCGAGGTTGTGCCGTTCCAAGTGAACACAACATCGCGGGCCGGATCGAGGGAGGCAAGATCCACACTCTCCCCATACGGCGCTTCGTGCACTTTGCACTCATCGAGCTTTAATTGTTTGACCGCATCGGTGACCCAGCCAGCCCCGAAGGACTCCCAGGCCACCATATCGACCCCCCGGGCGCCTAGCATGGTCCACATGGCCATTTCCACGGCGCCGGTATCGGAGGCCGGCACAATGGCGATCTTATACTCGGCCGGAATGCCCAGCACCTCGCGGGTGAGGTCGATGGCTTCGCGCAGTTTGGCTTTGCCGATCTTTGAGCGGTGGGAGCGGCCAAGCGCGGCGCCCTCAAGGGCGCTGAGGCTCCAGCCTGGACGTTTGGCACACGGACCGGAGGAAAATTCGGGGCGCGCCGGCCGCACAGCCGGCTTTGGGGCAAGGCTCATGGCAGGATCCTTGATCGGAAACTCTTTGCAGGGGTGCGGGCCGAGGCCAAAGGCTCCCCGCACGAGAATAGGCGCCAGAGGATTAGGCGGAACGGGGCCTCAAATCAACTCTGCGTGCCTGGGGCCCAATGGCGCAAAGGCCCAGCGCCCTGCCCGAGGGCAGGCGCGGTCGCAATCGCTTGGCGCACATAGTCAATGCCAAGCGAGACAGCCTCAATGAGAGGCTTTCCGGACCCCAAAAATGTGGCGATTGCCGCCGACAAGGTGCAACCCGTGCCGTGGGTGTTGCGACTGTCGAGGCGGGCTGCCTCAAAACTTTGGAACTCCGACCCATCAAAGAACACGTCGGTCACCCGCTCGCGCGACGCGCCAAAGCCGTGCCCCCCCTTGATGAGGACGGCGCCGGCACCGAGCGTCACCAGCATTTCGGCAGCCCGCCACGCATCGTCGATGGAGGTGAGCTCTCGCCCAGTCAAAAAGCTGGCCTCCGGCGCGTTTGGGGTGATGAGGTCGGCGCGGACAAAGAGGTCTCGCTTCAAGCTTGCGACCGCCGCGCTGTCGAGCAGCCGGTCGCCCGATGTGGCCACCATGACCGGATCGAGGATAACCGGCACAGCGCTGTGGCGCCCAAGCGAGGCGGCAACAGCTTCGATGATGTCGCTGCTTTTCAGCATGCCGATCTTTATCGCATCGGCGCCGAGATCATCGAGAACCACATCGATTTGCCGGCTGACGATATCGCTCGGAATGGCATGGACTGCATGAACGCCGAGGGTGTTCTGCGCGGTGATTGCCGTCACCGCGGACATGCCAAATCCGCCCAATTGGGTGATGGTTTTAAGGTCCGCCTGGATGCCGGCCCCGCCGCCGGAATCCGAGCCAGCGATGGTCAGGATGCGGGGAAAATCGGGAACAGCTTCAATCATCGGCCGGCTTATTCGGCAGCGACTTGGTCTGCGGCTTCGGCGATTAGCGCACACAAGCCATCGACAACATCGAGCACCAGCCCGTCGTCTTCCCCCTCGCCCATGACACGGATCAGCGGCTCGGTGCCCGATTTACGCACCACCAACCGGCCGGTCTTTCCAAGCCGCGCCTCAGCCTCCTGAATGGCTTTTTGGATCGGAGCCATTTCGAGCGGCGAGGTGCCTGCAAACCGCACGTTTTTGAGGTGTTGCGGGAACGGCTCGAAAAGGCGGCAGGCGTCGCTGGCCGCCAAGTCGGTTTGCCGAACGACCGACAACACTTGCAGCGCCGCGATCAACCCATCGCCCGTCGTGCAGAAATCGCCGAGAATAATATGGCCTGATTGCTCCCCGCCCAGATTAAATCCGTGCCGACGCATATGCTCTACGACATAGCGGTCGCCGACCTTGGTGCGGGCCATGACAATCGAGTGATCTTCGAGAAACTTTTCCAGCCCAAGATTGGACATGACCGTCGAAACGATACCGCCATTTTGCAGCCGTCCCGCCTTGCCCCAGGAGGCAGCGATGAGTGCCATCAGCTGGTCCCCGTCGACGACGGCACCGGTTTCATCGCAGATAATGACGCGGTCAGCATCGCCATCAAGAGAGATGCCGAGATCGGCCTTCTCTTCGATGACCGTCTTTGCAAGGAGGGCTGTGTTTGTGGAACCGCATCCCTCATTAATGTTGAACCCGTTCGGCGAAACGCCAATGGGCACCACCTCCGCCCCCAGTTCCCACAGCACGGCGGGGGCCACCTTGTAGCCGGCACCGTTTGCGCAATCGATGACGATTTTCATGTCATCGAGCCGTTGATGACGCGGAAAGGTCGATTTCGCGAATTCGATGTAACGGGCCTGCGCGTCTTCAATGCGTTTGGCGCGCCCGAGTTTTTCGGGCAGGGCCAGGGCTGCATCGAGCCCGCTTTCCATGAGGGATTCGATTTCAGCTTCCCGCTCGTCTGAAAGCTTGTAGCCGTCGGGGCCGAAAAGTTTGATCCCATTGTCCTTGTACGGATTATGAGATGCAGAAATCATCACGCCAAGATCGGCCCGAAGCGAGCGCGTTAGCATGGCAACCGCCGGCGTTGGCAGGGGGCCGAACAAAAACACATCCATGCCAACCGAGGTGAACCCGGCGACCAGCGCCGGCTCAACCATATAGCCGGACAAGCGCGTATCCTTGCCGATGACGACCCGGTGGCGATGGTCTCCGCGCGTATAAAGGCAGCCCGCCGCCATGCCGACCTTCATGGCCGTTTCAGCGGTCATGGGCGTGCGGTTCGCCGTCCCGCGGATCCCGTCGGTTCCGAAATAACGCCGTCCCATGGCCCCTCCCCTTCGGCACGCTTTGGTTGATACGGGTTGCCAAAAACTGGCGCCTGCCGAGTGTCGATCTTCACCTGATCTGGGGAACGTTAACAAAGACAAAAGTTGCGCTGCACCCACATTTTATTGCAGTCGCGCAATCAAATGGGGCCTTGTGACCCGCAGATTGCCGCGTGGATCGCGCAGAATTGGGCTGTTTCGGCAACATCATGCACGCGAAACAATTGGACACCCCGTGAAAGACCCATCCCCACCGCGGCAAGCGAGCCGCCAAGCCGGCTCTCAACCGGGGCCCCGCTGGCCGCGCTGACCCCACTCGCGCCGCTGGCAAGGGTTTTGTCGATAAAGCTCTTCCGGGAGGCCCCAAGGAGGATCGGAACGCCAAGGCCATGGAAAAGGCTAAGGCCCCGCAGTAGCGCCAGATTGTGCTCAAGAGTCTTCCCGAAACCGATGCCCGGATCGGCGATCACGCGCGCCCGGTCAATGCCTGCCTCTTCAAGCGCTGCGATCCGAGCCTCCAGCCAATCGAACACATCAAGCAGCACGTCCTCGTAGTGGGGGCGGTTTTGCATGGTTTGGGGTGTGCCTTGCGCGTGCATGAGCACGAGGGGGGTGTGCACTTCGCGCGCATGGGACACAGCGTCCTCATCGAAGGTGAGCGCCGCCACGTCGTTGATCAGGCTGGCGCCGGCTGCCACAGCCTGGCGCTGCACGGCGCCCTTGCGGCTATCGACTGAGACGGTGAGCGCGGCCTCGCTCGTGAGCGCCTTAATAACAGGGCCGACCCGCTCCCATTCCGTGGCCGCCGGAACAAGCTCGGCGCCAGGGCGTGTGCTTTCACCGCCCACATCGATCAGGTGGGCGCCCTGATTGGCCATAGTCCGCCCATGCGCGAGGGCCCGATCAAGGTCCCAATAGGCGCCGCCATCTGAAAAGGAATCGGGCGTCACATTTAAAATGCCCATGATCACGGGCTCCTGCCAGGTGAAGCCGAGCAGCGGCGTGCGGGGCCTGGAGAGCGCATCGAGATCGGCCTCGGAAGCAAGGTCCTTGCAAGCCTCAAGTCCGGCGACCCGGTGTGGCCGACCCCGTTCGTGGACAATCGCCATACTGAAGGCGAGCGGCCCACCCGCAAGCGGCAGGGCAAGCCCCTCGGCCAACGCCTGGCGCGCTGGCTCCCCGCTTAAGAGGCCCGCCGGTTCAAGGTAATGGGCGCGAGGCTGGATCATCCGGGCTTCTCCCAACACGAAAAAGGCTCAGCCATTTTAGGCGGCTGAGCCTCAATCATGGTGCGTTGTTTCTGGTTTCGAGTGCCGGAACCGTCGACACTCGGCCAAACAATTCGTGCCTTTCCAGGGAGGGCTGCAAGCCCTCCGAAGACCGCGGGCCCTCCGAAGGCTGCGGGCCTTACGAAGGCTGCGGTTCGAGACCGCCCCCCAAAGGCGGCTCGGCCTGGCGATTACCGCCTGCATTGGGCACCGAGGAAGAGGGGGTGCGGTTCGTCTCTTCCGGTTCCACCGGCACATCGCGCACCGGTTCAATGCCTTTCAGCAAATTCACGATCTCCTCGCCCGAAAGGGTCTCGCACTCCAGAAGGCCCTTTGCCAGGGTGTGCAGATCATCGATCTGTTCGGTCAGAATGCGGCGCGCGGTGTTGTAGCCGGTATCGACAAGGCGCTTGATCTCACTGTCGATTTTTTGCGCCGTTTCCTCAGACATATTCTGGGTTTGAGTTACCGCATGCCCCAGAAAGACCTCTTGCTGGTTATCACCATAGGCAAGCGGCCCAAGCTCATCGCTCATGCCCCAACGGGTGACCATCGCGCGGGCAAGCTTGGTTACCTGCTCGATGTCAGAGGCGGCACCGGATGTGACTTTCTCCTCGCCGAAGATCAACTCCTCAGCAATCCGGCCTCCCATTAAGATGGCAAGACGAGAGGTCATCTGTTGACGGTTCATGGAAAGCTGATCGCCTTCTGGCAGCTGCATCACCATGCCGAGCGCCCGGCCGCGAGGGATGATGGTCGCCTTATGCACCGGATCCGTCCCCGGAACATTGAGCGCGACGATTGCATGGCCGCCCTCATGATAAGCGGTCAGCTCCTTCTGCTCCTCGCTCATGACCATGGACCGGCGTTCAGCGCCCATCAGCACCTTGTCCTTCGCGTCTTCAAACTCGGACATGGTGACGAGGCGTTTGCCACGCCGGGCGGCCAGCAACGCCGCCTCATTGACCAGGTTTGCAAGGTCAGCGCCTGAGAAGCCAGGCGTTCCCCGCGCCAAAACCCGCGCATCCACATCGGGCGCAATGGGCACTTTGCGGATATGCACCCGCAAAATCTTCTCGCGGCCGATAATATCCGGGTTCGGAACGACGACCTGACGGTCGAAACGACCCGGGCGGAGTAAGGCCGGGTCCAGCACGTCTGGGCGGTTGGTGGCCGCGATCAGGATCACTCCGTCATTGGCCTCAAAGCCGTCCATTTCGACGAGCAATTGGTTGAGGGTTTGCTCCCGCTCATCGTTCCCGCCGCCAAGGCCGGCGCCACGATGGCGGCCAACCGCATCGATCTCATCGATGAAGATGATGCACGGTGCGTTCTTTTTCGCCTGCTCGAACATGTCGCGCACGCGGCTTGCGCCAACGCCGACGAACATCTCCACAAAGTCCGAACCCGAGATTGTGAAAAAGGGCACATTCGCTTCGCCGGCAATCGCCCGCGCAAGCAGGGTTTTACCGGTGCCCGGAGGACCGACGAGCAACGCCCCTTTCGGGATACGGCCGCCGAGCCGCTGGAATTTTTGCGGATCGCGGAGGAACTCCACAATCTCCTGAAGTTCTTCTTTCGCCTCATCGATGCCGGCAACGTCCTCGAAGGTGACCCGCCCGTGGCGTTCGGTCAGCAGCTTGGCCTTCGATTTGCCAAAGCCCATCGCCCGGCCGGACCCGCCCTGCATCTGACGCATGAAGAAAATCCAGACGGCGATCAGCAGCAGCATCGGGAACCAGGACACGAAGATCGTAAACAGGGTCGATCCCTCGCGGTCCGTCGGCCGACTGTTAAAGGTAACGTTGTTGTCTCGCAGGGTGGGCACGAGCGACAAATCCGTCTCCGGCGCATAGGTCGTGAATTGCTGCCCGCTTGAGGTCTGCCCCGTAATCTCTTGCCCGTCGATCTGGACCCTCGGAACCTCGCCCTTCTCGACCTTCTTTAGAAAGTCCGAATAGGCGATCTCTTGGCCACCCCGGGTTTGACTGGGGCCTTGGAAGAGATTGAAGAGGGCGACCAGGATCAGGGCGAAGATGATCCAAAACGCTATGCCGCGAAAATTGTTCAACGTAGCTTTCCTTTTCAAAAGGCGATTGAGCCAGGGTCTTGTGGCTCAAGTGAGTGTCTGAGCCATGTCTCCCGACTCGCCGGGACTTGCCTGTCCGGCACCCACCCTGTGGGTTCCGAACCAGGCCGCCCGCCAACGCCAAAAGCTGTTGCTGCTTTTAAAAGTAGAGCAGGGCTTAACAGCGATCCAGCCATCAATTTGGTGAAGAACTCTTCAATTTGTAGTTATTCCCTCGCGCAGCGTGTCGCAGGCCCCCAAATGGCAAAAAAAGAGGCATGAAGCGATGCCGAAAACAGCGCCGATCGGGTGGTCTGGCGGCCCGCATCGGCGCTGGCAAGGTCAACGAGCCGATCCCCGTCCCACACCGAGGGAAGGGTTTGCGCCGCGAGGGCATCAAGCCTCCGCCCCGCCAAGGCCTCCCGCAATGCCCGCAAGGGCGCCGCATCATCAGAAGCGGTGGATCGCACCGCCTCAAGACCGTCCGGCCCGAGGGGCCTCAGGGATAGGGAACGCCGAAATCCGCCGAGCGGGCGCACCATCCACCGTCCATCCCACAGGATCGGACGAGACGGCGCTGGGCTTGGGGGATTGGCCTCCCGGCAGGCGCGCAACTCCCGGACGATACGCACCGTCTCAGGCGCGCCGTCACCAACAAATCGGCATCCGCCAAGGGTGGCACCGACGAACTCTCCCCTCTCGCATAGCGCCCGATCGAGCATCGCCAAGGCGCGCAGGCGCGGGCGATAGGCCCGCCCGGACAAAGCGCAGAGGACACGCGCCAGCACACGCAGCCGGGTCTCTTCTAAGTTGTCCCGAAAAACCGCGCGATTGAGGGACAAAGACCCAAACGGTGCTT
>JBCDJA010000005.1:0-20071 GCA_038748465.1 Pseudomonadota bacterium | reverse complement strand
GCCACGGGTAAGGAGGGGGCTGGCATGGACACGTCGGGGGACGAGATGGCAGCAGACCCCGCCCCGGCGCGGGTCGGCACAGCAGGTCCTGCCCGCCAAGCCCGCCTTGGCGAAACCGTCTTGCTCCTGCGGGCGCTGTTTGAGGTCTTCGGAAGCGAGGTGGGTACCGGCCGACCGGACCTGACCTTGCGCCAGCTGACAATCCTCCTTGCCGTCTATCTCACCGCGCCGCCGAGAACCGTGCGTAGTCTCAGCGCGTCCTTAGGGCTCGGTAAGCCCGTTATCACCCGGGCGCTCGACAGCCTGTCAAAGCAGGATCTCGTTATCCGTCGCCGCGATCCGGCGGACAGGCGCAGCGTCGTCATCTTACGGACGGAAGCCGGGCGCAAATTCCTGGCCGATCTCGGTGCACGGCTCGCCGGCTCTGGGGAAATGCGTTTGCTTCTAGACGTTGACGATCCCCTACCTGCTCCGCACCAGGACAACTCGGCCTCCCGCGAGGGCGAAGCAAAAGCGGCCCGTCATGGATCGGCTTGACCCTCGCATAACCCCGGCGCGCCCGGACCTTGCTGCCGACTTTCTAGAAGGGCAGGTTGAGGCAGCAGCCTTTGTGGCCGGGCGGGCCCAGCGGATTGGCGATGGGTCAGCGCCCCTACATAGGGCCCCTGATCTGAAAAGCCCTCTCGATACGGAACTCCTCCTTAACGAGACGGTGCATGTCTTTGAGGAAAAAGCTGGCTGGGCGTGGGTGCAATCCCAGACCGATGGCTATGTCGGCTATCTGCCGTCGAGCGCCTTAGGCGGCGCGCCGATCCGCGCGAGCCATTGGGTTGCCGTGCCGCGGACGCTCCTCTTTCCTGAGCCCGACATCAAATCCGGCCCCGTGCGTTTTCTCTCGCTCGGGACCGGGCTCGCCGTCACAGGCCAGCCCGATGGGAAGTTTGTGCCGGTTGCGGATGGCGCATTTGCGATCGGCGATCATCTTCGCGCGACCGGCGATGGGCTGCCGGACTGGGCCTCGGTTGCGGAAGGATTTCTGCATGCGCCCTATCTATGGGGCGGGCGGACGAGCCTTGGGCTCGATTGTTCGGCCCTGGTGCAGTTGAGCCTTGGCGCCGCCGGTATCGTGTGCCCCCGGGATGCGGATATGCAGGAAAACACGGTCGGGGAGCTGCTCTCGCGCGGTTTGCCCGATCGCCCCCTCGAGCGCGGCGATCTGGTGTTCTGGAAAGGCCATGTGGGGCTGATGCTCAACGAGCGGGACATGATCCACGCCAATGCGACTCATATGGCCGTGACCGTCAATCCGGTTGCCGAATTTGCAGCGTTGGTTGCCCCGCGCGAAGGGGAGATCACCTCGGTGAGGCGGCTTGCCAAACCACAACGCCTCGCTTAGCCCGGCTGAGACTGTCCACAGCGCGCGCTGTGTTTTCAGCGGCGGATGAGAGAAGCGTACGAAACGTAGACAAACTTACGGAACGGGGATCGGTGATCCGCTCTGCTGGTTCAGATAGGCGATGAGGTTTGCCCGGTCCTCGGACTTGCGCAGCCCGCTATACCCCATCTTCGTGCCAGGGGCCCATTCCTTCGGCTTCTTGAGAAAGCCGTACATGGCCTCCAGAGTCCAAGGTCCGTCGATCCCGGCAAGCGCGGTGGAGTAGCTGTAATCGCCGTGGCGGGCAATGTCCGCGCCCATGACGCCATAAAGGTTGGGGCCGACCCCGTGGGCGCCGCCATCCTGCCATTGATGGCAAGACTTGCAGGCTCGGTTCATCGTGGCTTCGCCCTTCGCCACGTCAACCGAGGCGAATATAACGACCGGGTCAAAGATCTCTTCGACAACGGGCGCCTCCTCGACCGGCGCGCCGCCGCCGTCCTCGGGCAATTCCACCGCGTAGGCGAGCTCTTCCGGCAAGTCGGCGTGGAAGGCGATGTGCACCGCCTCCCGTATCAGCAAAATGCCGAGCACCGAGGCGAGGACCGCCCCGAAGACCTTGTTCCACTCAAATGCGTCCATCGTCGTTCCGTTGCGCGTCTGTTGCTTGAAGGCCTGATTGTTTTTTGTTTCAGCCAGGGGGCGCCTTGGGGTACACGGGCACCCCGGCGACATCGCTCTTATGAGCGCTCCAAGGTATAATTTCAAACCGTAATCAAAGGGATAGTTCTGCTCTCTTTTAGTGCAATGCGGCCAATTATCCTCATACCCGCCCGTTTGGGCGCCACGCGCCTACCAGACAATCCCTTGGCGGACATCAATGGGCTGCCGATGATCGTGCATGTGGTGCGGCGCGCAGAGGCCGCCGATCTGGGCCCCGTGGTGGTTGCCGCGGCCGAACCGGCAATTGTCGAGGCGGTGACAGCGCATGGGGGCCGCGCGGTGCTGACCGATCCTGCACTCCCCTCCGGCTCAGACCGGGTGCACGCAGCTGCCAATCTCGTGGATCCGGAGCGGGACCACGATGTCATCGTCAACCTGCAGGGGGACTTGCCGACCATCGATCCGGCGACGCTGCAGGCGTGTCTCGCGCCGTTGGTTGACGAGGCCGTCCAGATTGGCACAGCGGCAGCGCCGATTGACGTCCCAGGCGAGCGGGAGAGCCCCTCGGTTGTAAAAATTGCCATGGCCCCGGGCGAGGTCGGCGAGGTGCGCCGGGCCCATTATTTTTCGCGCGGAGCCATCCCCTTTGGCGAGGGGCCCAGCTACCATCATATCGGGCTTTATGCGTTTCGGCGCGCTGCGCTCGACCGGTTTGTTGGGCTGCCCCCCGCGCCGCTTGAGCAGCGCGAGCGCCTTGAGCAATTGCGGGCGCTCGAACACGGCATGCCAATTGGTGTAGCGATCGTTGCCCGGGCTGTTCCAGGGGTCGATACCGCTGCAGACCTGGATGCCGCCCGCGCGGCCCTTGGCAAGACGGGAGGGTCGTCATGAAGCGGATCGTGTTTCAAGGGGAGCCGGGGGCCTACTCGCACCTCTCCGCCCACGAGCATTTTCCCGATTGGGAACCGGTGCCCTGTGCGACCTTTGAAGATGCGCTTGCCGCGATTGCCTCCGGCGATGCCGAGCTTGGGATGATCCCCATCGAAAACTCGGTTGCCGGGCGGGTTGCCGATATCCATCACTTGCTGCCCCAATCCGAGCTTTACATCGTAGGGGAACGGTTTTTGCGGGTCCGGCACCAATTGCTTGGCGTGCCAGGCGCAGAGGTGAGCGATCTGAAGATCGTGCGCAGTCACACCATGGCGCTTGGGCAGTGCCGGACCGTCATTCGGGCCCTCAATTTGCTGCCCGAAGTGGCTGCCGATACGGCGGGCGCCGCGCGGCAGGTCGCAGCGGCGGGAGACCCGAGCGTCGGGGCCATTGCCTCCAGCCTTGCAGCCAAGATCTACAATCTTGATATTCTTCAGACGGATATTGAGGACCATGAGGCGAATACCACCCGGTTCCTCCTGATGGCGAACGAGCCCGATGACGCCGAGCCCGACACCGACGACGTGATCACGAGCCTCCTCTTCCGGGTGCGCAATGTGCCGGCAGCGCTTTACAAGGCACTTGGCGGGTTTGCGACCAATGCAGTTAATGTCACGAAGTTAGAAAGCTATCAGCTTGAGGGCACGTTCTCCGCCACTCAATTCTATGCCGATATTGAGGGGCACCCGGACGACCGCTCGGTCCGCCTGGCACTGGAGGAGTTAAAGTTCTTCACCACGACCATGCGGGTGCTTGGGGTCTATCCCGCGGACCCGGCGCGGGAGGATTTGCGCGGCGAGCCGGTAAAGTCCTGACGAGGCAGCCCGCCCGTCGGACCGTGCATCGGGAGCGAGGCTCAACCCTCGGTCTCGAAATAGGTGAGATGCCAAGTCATCTCATCTTCTGTCATCGGATAATCGACCCCATCGCGCGCCTGAAGAATGTCCGATGGTTTCAGTTTCGCGATCCCGCTTTGCAAGGGCAAGGCATTGCGCATGGGAAGTCCCGCTTTCCAGGCAAGGGAAACAACGCCCTTTGGGCTGCTTGAACGCAAAATGCGGTTGACCCGGTCCTCAGGGTAGCCGGCAAGCCGAGCGATGGCCGAAACCGTGAGGGCGCGATTGCCGGCCTCGATGGCCTCGGCAACAAAATCGGCATCAAGACGGCCCTCCGCTGCCGCGGCCTCCACCTCGGCTGCCGCCGTGGGATCGGCGCTTTCGTGATCCTCAAATCCAGCTTCATCAATGCGCAGACGGACTTTGCGCTTGATTAGGTTTTCCGTCGCCGCGTCAAGCTCGTGCCGGCGCGCCAGTTCCGAAACGAGGGAGGAGGCGACAAAGCCAGCAATTCGGCGGATCGCCCGGACCGACAGGTCGGGGCGCATGACAAGCGGCTCATGCCAGGCCTCAACGGCTTCAGCATTGTCGATGATCTGATCGAGGGTGTCCTCGCGGATCTGGGCATTGGCATTGTTGAGAAGGGCGGCCACGGCCGGGATATCGAGGGTGGCAACCACCGCATCGCTGACGGTTTCGCTCAGTGAGCCGCGCTTTGCGATATGCTCCAAAGCGCCGGTGACCCGCCCGCTGGCAATGATTTCCAGCAGGTCTTCATCCGACAGGAGCGGCGAATATTCAAGGATGGGACCACAGACGATGAGCTCGGCGTCTTTCGCCAGCCGGCGCACGATATGCAGCGGCACATTCTCGTTGTGTTTAATCTCATCGGCGACGAGTTGGCGGATGCGCGGCAGGTGATCGTTTGCAAGCTTTTCCAGCGTTTCGATCTTCAGCTCACGTATCTTAGAATTTTCCTCATCGCTCAGATCGGGGATCAGCCGCCCGATTTTGCGCGCCAGTTCCTCGCGCACCCCGTCCTCGCTATCGCCGGCGAGCAGCGCATCGGCATGGCGCGGGGTGGTGGGATTGGCTGCGACCTGGCCTCTGATTTCGGCGCTGGTATCGCCGGCCAGGAAGTAAAGAATTTCAGGTTCCACATCCTCGCGCGCGGACAGCTCGCGGCGGGTTGCGAGATTGTTGTCCTCAAGGGCTTTGCGCGCTTCTTCGTAGCTTAAGATTTCCGGCAAGGGCGCGCGGCCGTGATCGACGATCTTCTCGACGAGTTTCTTGAACATCAGTCATTGCCTCCCTTGTCCGGGTCTGAGGTGGGTTGCCCCTCATCGTTCGTGTCGGGAAGGATTTCCGGTGCCGCCGCCGAGACGATGACTTGGTTTTTGCCTTGCGCTTTGGCCGTGTAGAGCGCCCGGTCGGCCCGGTCCATCAGGCCATCGACGCTCTCGTCGCCATGGGGCTTTACATGGGCAGCGCCGATCGACAAGGACACCGCCCAGGGAATGCCTGCGGCCTCGGAGACCGCCTCGCGGGCGGCAAGGATTTTATCGGCTTTGATTTGCGCGCCGCGGGCCGAAGAGCCTTGGAGCCACAGGCAAAACTCGTCGCCGCCAAGCCGCGCGGCCACATCATCGCGCCGGGAGGACTCACGCAGCATGGCCCCCAGGGCCTCGAGGAAGGCATCACCTGCCTTGTGTCCGAGCCGGTCGTTGATCGGTTTAAAGTCGTCCACATCGATGTAAAGAAGTGCCCCCTCATGGCCCAAGCGTCTGCACGCATCCACCGATTGCTCAAGCTTCAGTCGCAAGGCGCGCCGGTTGGCAAGGCCTGTCAGCGGATCGGTTTGTGAAATTCGCTCAAGCAATTGGGTGTGCTCGGCCTGGGCGAGGGTCACACCCACATGGGGTGCAACATCGGCAAGCAAGGTGTCGAGATCGTCCGGGACGGCATCAAGGGGGGTTGGGAAGGCGACAACCAGATAACCGACCAAGACCCCTTGATGTTCGCATGGCACAAGCACCGTTGCACGCGATGCAATGGTGAGGCGGCCGGCTGGTTGTTCTGCCAGCGTGTTGTTGAGGAGTTGCTCAAGCGCTTCGCATAAGGGGCCCAGGTGATCGCGCTCGCCTTCATCGGCAAATCGCACGCACACCTCATAATGCTCGCTCGGCGCTTCTTCGCCTAACTCGCGGCCGAGAATTAAACAATGGCTCGCCCCCGTTGCATTGGCGACGTGGTTTGCCGCCGTCTCCAGAATCGTTTGAGGGCGGATTTCTTGGCGCATCGCATCGACAATCGAGAAGATGAGTTCTCGGCGCTGGGTCTCGAGCGCAAGGGCCATCTCTTTTTGGCGCAGTTCCGTAACATCCCGCGCGATGCCGCGGGTGCCGGTGATCCGCCCCATACGGTCAATGGCGGGCTTGGCGTTAACGAGTAGGCAATGGTCGCGCCCATCGGCGCCTTTCACCCATTGCTCGACGTCATAAATCGGGCTTTGCGCCGTAAAGGGATTATCCCTCTCGCCGGGTTCGGCGCGGATCAATAAGTCCTCCGAGGGCCGCCCATTAAGGTCCTTGGCCGTATAGCCCGCGACCCCTGCAGCGCTTGCATAAAGAAACAGCCCATCGCAATCGGTTTCAAAGGCAAGGTCGGCCGAACAGGCCACAAGATCGCGAAAAAGCTCGCGGGATGCGGCGAGGGCCCGGGTCAAATTGCGCTCAAAGGTTGCTTCCTGGCCAAGGGCCAAGATTCCCACAAAACGCGATCCGTTGGCGTCTTCTTCAAGGCAGGGAAGTAGATTAAGGTCATAGACCTGGGGGCCTGCCGCGCTGTCCTCCCGGTGCCCGAGCTCAACCCGCTTGCTGATCGGTCGGGGATCGGCGATTGCCGAGGCCAAGGTATCGCGCAGCCGCAATCCCTCCTCCTCAAGCGCCATCAAGCATTCGATCAGGGGTTCGGCAGCCGCATTCGCCACCACGACCCGTCCCTCCATATCAACCACAAACCCGACCCCGTCATAGGCGGTGGCGATTTCTACGGGGTCGATAAAGGCTGGCTCGGCCGGGGGCTCGGCGGGCCTTACGGCGACGGTGGCATTCGAGATGTGCAAGCGATACCCCAGGTGTCTTCTGACGGTGCGACGCGGCGGGCATCCTGGCTAAGCTTCATTAAGGCACCTTTAACCGCAGTCACCGCGTGCTGAAGATCGCCGATTTGAAAAGGGGGGAGCATGGCAGGCCAAGACACGCCCGCGACAGGGGCACCCGAGCCCGACGCATTCGGGCATGTGAC
This sequence comes from Pseudomonadota bacterium, assembly GCA_038748465.1. Taxonomy (GTDB): domain Bacteria; phylum Pseudomonadota; class Alphaproteobacteria; order M2410; family M2410; genus JBCDJA01. The sequence continues at coordinate 12,961 of JBCDJA010000005.1, read as the reverse complement.
GACCTGGATATTCGATCTCGACAACACGCTCTATCCAGCGCGTTCAAACCTCTTTGCGCAAATCGACCAGCGCATGGAGGGCTATATCGCCTCGTTGCTGGGGCTTGAGGCGGCGGCGGCGCGGCGGCTGCAGAAGGAGTATTACCACCGATATGGGACGACCTTGAAAGGCCTGATGGTCGAGCATCAGGTCGCGCCGGAACACTTCCTTGCCCATGTCCACGATATCGATGTGTCGGGCCTACAGCCTGACGAGGCGCTAACCGACGGGCTGACGGCGCTACCTGGCCGCCGTTTGGTGTTTACAAATGGCTAGGTCGCCCATGCCGAAAACATTTTGGCCCGGCTTAAAATCGATCATCTCTTCGAGGGCATCTTCGACATCACGGCCGCTGGATATGATCCAAAGCCCTTGCCGCGGACCTATGACCTGATGGTGGCCGCAACCGGGACAAACCCCGCGAAGGCCGCCATGTTCGAGGATTTGCCGGCCAACCTTGTGCCCGCCCACGCCCTGGGCATGCGCACGGTGCTGATCGCCCATGACAATGAGGCCGCGCATGGGCCGAAAGCCGCCCCGGCGACGGATGCCGCCGGTTTGGATCATGTTCATCACGTGACGGACGATCTCGCCGCCTTCTTGTCTGACCTCAATGGGGTTTTGTCGCCAGGCGATTAGGCATCGCTTGACAAGCGGTTGCCTGCCCTCTACGCCGCGCGAAACCTCACGGGGAGACACGACGATGAGTGATGCAGGCTTGCGCGAGACGATTGAGGCGGCATGGAAGGACCGGGACAGCTTAGGCCCTGAAACCACCGGCCCCCTTCGCGAGGCCGTTGAGACCGTCTTGGCGCGCCTTGATGCGGGGTCCTTGCGGGTCGCAGAGAAGGTCGGCGGCGCTTGGACCGTCAACCAATGGCTCAAGCAAGCGGTCCTGTTGTCCTTCCGCCTTAACGCCATGACCCCGATACCCGGCGGGCCGGGCGGCGCCCCCTGGTGGGACAAGGTGCCGTCCAAATTCGCCAACTGGTCTGACGCGCAGTTCGCCGAGGCGGGGTTTCGGGCCGTGCCGGGGGCGATTGTCCGCCACTCGGCCCACATTGCGCCCGGCGCCGTCCTAATGCCGTCCTTTGTGAACCTTGGTGCCTGTGTGGGCGACGGCACGATGATCGATACCTGGGCGACGGTCGGGTCCTGCGCGCAGATTGGCAGCAATTGCCATATTTCCGGCGGGGCAGGGATCGGCGGGGTGTTAGAGCCGCTCCAGGCCGCGCCCGTGATCATCGAAGACAAGTGTTTCGTTGGCGCCCGCTCAGAGGTTGCCGAGGGCGTAATCGTTGGCGAGGGCAGCGTTTTGTCCATGGGGGTCTATCTCGGCGCCTCGACCAAGATCGTCGACCGGGCGAGCGGGGATGTGTTGTACGGCCAGGTCCCGCCCTATTCGGTGGTCGTGCCGGGCTCGATCCCGGATCGCTCCGGCGGGATCAGCCTTTATTGTGCGGTCATCGTGAAGCGCGTCGATGAAAAGACCCGGTCCAAAACGTCGATCAACGATCTGCTCCGAGACTGATTATGGCTGGCGCCAGCTCACGTCTGCCGAGCGATTTCACCGATCCGGTTGCAATGACCGAAGCCCTGATCCGCTGTCCAAGTGTGACGCCGGCTGACGGTGGCGCGCTCGATTTGGTGTCTTCGGCTTTGACGGGGCTTGGCTTTGAGGTCGAGCGATTGGACTTTGGCGGCGGCGGGCGACCCCTCATCGGCAATCTTTATGCACGCCTTGGTACCGCGCGTCCCAATCTCTGTTTTGCGGGGCATACAGACGTTGTGCCCGTGGGCGACCTGACGCGATGGACCCACGGGCCGTTCGAGGCCGTGACGGAAGATGGGCAGATTTTCGGCCGCGGGGCCTGCGACATGAAGAGCGCCATTGCCGCTTTTGTCGCCGCGGTGGCGCGCCACCGGCAAGCCGGCGCGCCCCTGCCCGGATCGATCAGCCTCCTCATTACGGGAGATGAGGAGGGCCCCTCGATCGACGGCACGCGGGCGGTTGTGGGCGCCCTGTCGGCTCGGGGGGAGGAGATCGACCATGCCCTTGTCGGTGAACCGACCAGCAAAGACATGGTCGGCGATACCATCAAGATCGGCCGGCGAGGCAGCGTGACCGTGCGTCTGACCGTCGTCGGCGTGCAGGGGCATGTGGCCTATCCCCAGGATGCCGACAATCCCCTTCCGGTGCTGGCCCGACTTGCCGAGGGGTTAAGCGCCCACGAGCTCGACCGTGGTTTGCCGGCGTTCGACCCGTCAAACCTTGAAATCATCGACTTTCACGTGGGCAATGACACAACCAATCTCATCCCGGCAAAAGGCCGGCTTACGTTCAATGTGCGGTTCAATCCGCTGTGGACCGGCGAGAAACTGATCGGACACCTCAAGCGCGTTGTGGGGGAGCTGCTGGACAGGCCCGACCGGACCCTTGAGTGGGACGTGCATATCTCCTCTGAGCCTTTTTTGACCGAGAAGGGAGCTTTTACCGGCGTCGTTGCCGGGGCCATCGAGGCCGTAACCGGCACAAAACCTCACCTATCGACGGGGGGCGGGACCTCGGATGCACGGTTTCTTAAAACTATTTGCCCAGTGCTAGAGGCCGGTTTGGTTGGCCGCACGATGCATCAAGTCGATGAGCGGGTTGCGGTCGCGGATATTGAGCAGCTGACACAGGTCTATCAGAGCTTAATCAGCGCTTATTTTGCAAAATTTGCTCAGTCGACGGGTGATGCACGAGGAAGGAGCAACGCTGACGGTTGAGAGCACGGCCCGAAAATTGGTTGGGGCGTGGCGTCTCTTCGTGCGCGATCCAAACGGCCTTTCGAACTTCGATCTCTCTGTCGGCTCGTTCTGGCGCTCGTTTTTCGCTGCCGTCATCGGCGTCCCGCTGTTCTTTTTCATTACGATGTCAGAGATTGTCATCTTGGCCGATCTTGGCGTCGCGCCGCCGCCGGCCGATGCTCTGTCGCCGGCCTTTTTGACAGCGGAGATCACCGCCTATGCCCTAAGCTGGGTCCTCTTTGCGCTCATCATGGTGCCGGTGTGCCGGATGGTTGGGCTGGAGGCGAGCTATGTGCCCTACATCATTGTGTTCAATTGGGCCTGCCTTTTAAGCCTTATTTTGTTTACCGCGCCCTCGGTGCTGTATCATCTGGAGCTGATTGGTGCATCGAGTACGGCGTATTTTTCGCTAGGCATCATCGTGGTCACCGCGCTCTATCAATACTATCTCACCCGGCTTGTTCTGGGTGCGACAGAACCGGTGAGCTTGCTTGTGGTCTTGATGAATTACACCCTGGTGTTGGTTATCGGCCAGATTGCGACCCTGGCTCAGGCTTAGGGGCGGGCGCGCCGTCGTAAGAAACCTTCAAGAGATAAAGCCCATGGGCGGGGGCGAGCATGCCGCATCGGCTGCGGTCTTTAGCCTTCAGTACAAGGCCGATTTCGGCAGGTTGCCATTTCCCCTCACCGACATGTTTTAAGCTTCCAACGATCGAACGCACCTGATTGTGGAGGAAAGAGCGGGCGTGGGCGATCACCTCCACATCGTCGCCGTGCCGGCTCACATCCAGGCGATCGAGGGTTTTGACCGGCGACTTGGCTTGGCAATGGGCCGATCTGAAGGTCGTAAAATCATGCTGGCCGACAAGGCGTTGCGCGGCCGCATGCATCGCCTCGGCATCGAGGGGTTGGGCCACGAGCCAGGCCCGGTTGTGATCGAGGGTCAAAGGGGGCCGGCGATTGACGATGCGATAGAGGTAGGTTCGCGCACTTGCTGAAAAACGCGCAGAAAAATCGTCCGCAACCAGATCGGCTTCCAGCACCGCAATCGGTGCCGGTTTCAGATGATAGTTGAGCGCCTCGCGGAGTTTATTCGCAGAGATCGCTTTCTCGATCGCGCAATCTGCCACCTGACCGAGCGCATGGACGCCGGCATCCGTTCGGCCGGCGCCGGTAACCACAGGGCGCTCGCCGGTGATCCGCTGCAGGGCTTCTTCGAGAGCCTGCTGCACGGAGGGTCCATTCGTTTGGCGTTGCCAGCCTACAAAAGGCGTCCCGTCATATTCAAGAACGATCCGAAAACGTTGCATGCCGCGCTCTAGGACTGGTCGGTGGCCGCGACGAGGGCACCGACGTCAAGGTCGACGCCGCGTAGAAACTCCGCCCCCGAACAGGGCGCTTTGCCAGCCCGTTGCACCCGGTCAAGCCGCAAGGCCTTATCCCCGCATGCCAGTGTAAAATCACGGTCCTGGAGCTCACCCACTGCATATGTTTTCGGCACAACGCTGGCGGCGAGCACCTTAAGGCGGATGGGCCGCTCGCGGCCTACCATTTCAAACCAGGTGCCGGGGAAGGGGTGGAAGGCGCGTACCTTGCGCTCCAAAACCTCCGCATCGAGAGTGAAATCAAGTCTCGCTTCCGCTTTGGATAGTTTGTTGGCATACGTAATGCCTTCGTCCGGTTGGGCGGTCGCGGTCAGTCCGCCTCGCTCAAGCGCTGCAAGCGCCCGCACCATCAGGCCGGCGCCGAGGCGTGAGAGGGTGTCGTGCAACGCCCCGCCGGTTGTCTTGGGGCCGATGGGGGTTCGCTCACCGAGCACCACAGGGCCGGTATCAAGGCCGCGTTCCATCTGCATGATCATGACCCCGGTTTCCTCATCGCCCGCCTCGATGGCCCGCTGGATGGGCGCTGCCCCCCGCCACCGGGGTAACAGGGACGCATGGACGTTAAAGCACCCGTATCGGGGGGCCTTGAGGATCGGGCTCGGCAAGATCAGGCCATAGGCAATGACAACAGCCGCGTCGAGTTCAAGCGCCCTAAACGCCTCTCGGTCGGCCTCGGCCTTAAAGGTGAGGGGTGTACGGACGGGAATGGCCAAACCTTCCGCGGCCCGATGCACCGGCGAGCGGGTCGCCTTTTGGCCGCGGCCGCTTGCCCTCGGAGGCTGGGTATAGACCGCAGCCACGTCGTGTCCGGCATCGATGATCTCTGTAAGGGTCGGCACCGAAAACTCAGGCGTCCCCATAAACGCAAGGCGTAAGGCCATAACAGAATGTGCCGATTGCTGGGTGAGGCCAGGGCGATCCGCTTACAGCATCGCCGGGATAATCCGGTCCGGCGGGCGGTGCCCGTCTTCGAACGTCTTGATATTGATGATGACCTTCTCACCCATCTCAAGCCGACCCTCGAGGGTTGACGAGCCCATATGCGGCAGCAGCACCACATTTTCAAGTTTTTGCAGCTTGGGGTTTACCGCCGGCTCGTGCTCGAACACGTCAAGGCCGGCCCCCGCCAGCTCACCTGCTTCAAGCATGCGTGCCAGGGCGTTTTCGTCCACCACCTCGCCCCTTGAGGTGTTGACCAGAAAGGCTTGGGGCCGCAGCATTTTAAGGCGGCGCGCCGACAGCAGGTGATAGGTCGCTGGTGTATGCGGACAATTAACGCTGATGATGTCCATCCGCGCCAACATTTGATCGAGGCTTTCCCAATAGGTAGCTTCCAGGGTTTCTTCGATCGCGGGGCTGAGGCGTTTGCGATTGTGGTAATGGATCTGCAAGCCGAAGGCATGGGCCCTGCGGGCAAGCGCCTGGCCGATACGTCCCATACCAATGATCCCAAGCCGTTTGCCGAAGATCCGATTGCCGAGCATCCAGGTCGGCGACCATCCCTTAAAGTCGCCGGCCTCCATGCGTTTCACCCCCTCGGTGAGCCTGCGGGGCACGGCCAGGATCAGCGCCATGGTCATGTCGGCGGTGTCTTCGGTGAGGACGCCGGGGGTATTGGTCACGGCGATCGACCGGTTGAGGGCGGTGTCGACATCGATGTTGTCCACCCCGGTGCCAAAATTGGCGATCAGTTTCAGGTCAGGTCCCGCCCGGCTGATCACCCGACCGTCAATCCGGTCCGTTACGGTCGGCACCAAGACGTCGGCTCGCTGCACCGCATCAACGAGTTCTTCGTAACTCAACACATGGTCATCGTGATTGAGCTCGGTATCGAACAGCTCGCGCATCCGGGTTTCGATGGCATCCGGTAGTTTGCGCGTAACGATGACCCGCAACTTTTTTCGTGTCATGGGGTGGCGTCTCCTTAACCAGGCAGGGTGGCCTGAACCGACGAGGCGGGATGGGCTAAACGGTGTCGCACGGTCCGCTACCGGCACGCCAGCACATGTAGCAAACCTTGCCTTTGGAAACCAAGGCCGTTACCGATGGGGCAATCTGACAACGGAGAAATGGGGTGTTTCGGGATTGACAGGCTCGCCAGGCGCAGCGGCGCCGGGTGAGTCAGCCGTGGCTGCTGGCTGCTGCGGTGTGCAATGCCGACCACGAAAGGGCGAGTGATGCCGCGTACCATGTCTCAATTTGTCGAGCTTTCGCTCGTTCTCGGAACGCTTGGGTTCTTTCTCGTCCTCTTTGGGCTCTGCCAGGGCCCAAATGCGGCCCTTGCCCAGGAAAGCAGCCCGGACACAGGGGCTAACGCCGGTGATGGCGCAGGCGACACACCGCCCGATCATCAAGACCTCGAGCCGAATTCAGAGCCAGACACACCGGACCAGGGGGAAGGCCCGGTGACCGGGCTTGCGCTGCCCCGGTTCGTTGCCACCAAAGGGGCGCCCGTGCGGTTGCGAAAAGGGCCAGGCTTTGAGTTTCCCGTTGAGTTGGAATTTCTTCAGCCCGGGACGCCTGTTGAAATTGTCTGGGAATCCCAGGACTGGCGTGAGGTGAAATTTTTGGACGGGGCAAAGGGCTATGTCCACAAATCGCTACTCTCCGGCAAGCGCAGAGCCGTCTCGCTGCCACCGACCCAGGTCATCACCGCTTTGCCCGAGGACCAAGCACGCATCATCGCTGTCCTGGAAGCCAACGTGCTGGTTAGCGTCGCGGCCTGCGAAACCACATGGTGCGAGATCCGGGTAAAAGGCAAACGCGGCTGGGTGCCGAAGTCGGGCCTTTACGGGGTTTACGCTGACGAAGTTTTCGATTGAGGCAGGCGCTGCTTATACGGCTTGCGGTTTTTCTCGTACCCGCACAATCACCTCGACCTGAGCGATTTCCACCCCCTCAGGACACTCGGGCAGCTTTGCCCAGCTAATGGCATCGCCCGGAATGTCGGCAAGGCGGCCAGAGCCCTCGAAATAGTAATGGTGATGATCGGTGAGATTGGTGTCGAAGTAGGTGCGTTGTCCGTCAACGGAGACCTTCCGAAGCAAGCCGGACTCGTGAAATTGATGAAGCGTGTTGTAGACGGTCGCCAGCGACATGCGCAGATTGGCGCCCTCGGCTTCCGCATGCAGGGCCTCTGCTGTCACATGGCGGCAGGGCCCATCGAACAACAATTTAGCCAGCCCCAGGCGTTGGCGCGTCGGCCGTAATTGAGCGTCCCGAAGGAGATTGACGACATTCGAATAGGGGCGCATGAAACCTTCCTGAAAAGCCGTTTTGTTGTGTTTTTGCGCGCCATCCAGCACGCAGATCGACGGTCTTTAGCTATCGCGCCCCACACACGAGACCCATTCGTGGCTACCTTGTGAGCCACTCCCAACTCGTGCTACCCCCAATTGAAACGCTCGGACTGACCCGAGCTGGACGCTCTGATAGAATGGGTTAGGGGCAAACGCACGTCAACCGATAAGAACCCATTTAGATTGCCCCAAAGCCTTATCAATACAGCCCAAGATGGCGAGAACGCGAAGGCCATGGCCGGTGAGGCGAGCCCGGGATGCTTCGGCAGACCGAGCAGCGGCACAGGACCGGCCAGAGGGAGACAGGATTGACACACGCAGACGCTTCCGGGGGAGCCTCCTCGCAATCAAGCTTCACCTATGACGATCTGATCGCTTGCGCGAAGGGCGAGTTGTTTGGTCCGGGCAACCCCCAGTTGCCCATGCCCCCGATGCTGATGTTCGACCGCATCACCAAAATCAATGCCGACGGCGGTGCAAACGGGAAGGGTGAGATCCACGCCGAGCTGGAGATCAGGCCCGATCTTTGGTTTTACGACTGCCACTTCAAGGGCGATCCGGTTATGCCCGGCTGTCTGGGTCTGGATGCGCTGTGGCAGCTGGTTGGGTTTTTCCTAGGCTGGGCGGGGGGCACCGGCCGCGGCCGGGCGCTTGGCGCTGGGGAAATTAAATTCAGCGGGCAGGTTTTGCCCACCGCAAAGCTTGTCTCCTATCACATCGATCTGAAACGGGTGATGATGCGCAAGCTGGTGCTTGGCATCGCCGACGGCGAGATGAAGGTCGATGGCGAGACCGCCTATGTCACGAAAGACCTCAAGGTCGGCCTGTTCACTGAGGATGCGAACCCGGCCTAACACCTGCGGGACAGCTCCCTTCGTGCTAAGACGCCCGCAGTCGGGTGAGCGCCGGTTGGGCCCCCCAAAAAAGGAAGACCATCATGAGACGCGTTGCCGTTACAGGGATGGGCATTGTCTCCTCGATCGGGAACAATTGCCAAGAAGTCGTGTCCTCGCTTCGCGAAGCCCGGTCTGGGATCGTCAAGGCCGACGAATATGCGACGCTGGGCTTTCGCTCCCAGGTCTTCGGGGCGCCGAGCCTTGAACCTGAGGAGGCGCTGGACCGCAAGGAGCGCCGCTTCATGGGCGATGGTGCGGCCTGGAATTACATCTCTATGCGCCAGGCGATCCAAGATGCGGGTCTAACCGAAGACGAAGTTAGCCACGAACGCACCGGCCTCATTATGGGATCGGGCGGTCCGTCTACGGAAGCCATTGTGGCTGCGGCCGACACCACGCGCGAGAAGGGCCCGAAGCGTGTTGGCCCCACCGTGGTCCCGAAAGCCATGTCGAGCACCTGCTCAGCCACGCTGGCAACCCCCTACCACATCAAGGGGGTCAATTACTCGATCAGCTCAGCCTGTGCGACCTCCACCCATTGTATTGGCAATGCGGCCGAACTCATTCAGTGGGGCAAACAGGATGTTATGTTTGCCGGTGGCGGCGAGGAACTCGACTGGGCCTTATCGGTCCTGTTCGACGCGATGGGGGCCATGTCTTCCAAATTCAATGACAGTCCGGGTACGGCAAGCCGCGCTTATGATGCGGCGCGGGACGGGTTTGTGATTGCGGGCGGTGCCGGCGTGTTGGTGCTTGAAGAGCTGGAGCGGGCCAAAGCGCGCGGTGCGCGCATTTACTGTGAGTTGGTCGGCTACGGCGCCACATCCGATGGGCATGACATGGTGCAACCCTCAGGCGAGGGGGCGGTGCGCTGTATGCAGAATGCCTTGGCAACCGTGGACGGGAAGATCGACTATATTAATCCGCATGCCACCTCGACCCCCATCGGAGACATCCGAGAGATCGAAGCGCTGCGCGAGGTTTTTGGCGAGGACATACCCCCCATCAGCGCAACCAAGTCGCTCACGGGCCATTCCCTCGGGGCGGCGGGCGTGCATGAGGCGATTTACACGATCCTCATGATGCAGAACGGATTTATTTGCGAATCGGCGAACATCGAAGAGCTCGATCCAGATTTTGCCGACATCCCGATCGCACGCGAGCGCAAGGACGATGTGGATATCAATTTGGCGCTGTCCAATAGCTTTGGCTTCGGCGGCACCAACGGCTCGCTTGTGTTTCAAAAATATTCCGGGTGATCGGACGGATTGCCCGTCGATGCGCCCGACAGGATGAACCCGTGGGCGCCCGCGTGGTGCGGAGAGGGGCCCGCGCGCCGGCCGCTTTTGTGTGACTAGAGGGGTGTGACTTGAGGGGTGGGGTCTTATGGCAGCAACGGATTTAGATAGCGCGGGGGCGGAGCGTCTCTACCCCCAGGGCGACCTGATGAAGGGCAAACGCGGCCTCATTATGGGGGTTGCGAATGATCATTCGATTGCCTGGTCAATCGCAAAATCAGTGGCGGCCCAAGGCGCCGAGCTGGCCTTCACCTATCAGGGCAGCGCCTTTGAAAAACGCGTTCGCCCGCTTGCCGCCAGCGTCGGTTCTGATCTCGTTCACTCCTGCGACGTGGAGGACGATGAGGCCATGGATGCCGTCTTTGCACAGATTTCCGAGCGTTGGGGCAATCTCGATTTCGTCGTGCATTGCATCGCCTATTCCGACAAGCAGGAACTGAAAGGCCGCTACGTCGATACAACGCGTACAAACTTTATGCGCTCCCTCGACATCTCCTGTTATTCCTTCACCGCCATGATGCGGCGGGCGGCCCCGCTGATGACGAATGGGGGGTCGGCGGTTACGCTGAGCTATCTGGGGGCTGAGCGTGTCGTGCCGAATTACAACGTGATGGGCGTTGCCAAGGCGGCGCTGGAGGCAAGCGTGCGCTATCTCGCTTGGGATCTCGGCCCCGATGGGATCAGGGTCAATGCAATTTCGGCCGGGCCCCTGCGCACCTTGGCCGGTTCGGCAATTGGCGCGGCCCGGGCCATGTATAGCTGGAATAAAGACCACGCCCCGTTAAAGGACGTGACCCACATCCACCATGTTGGCGGGGCGGGGCTCTATCTGCTTAGCGATCTCTCCGGCAGTGTCACGGGCGAGATCCATTATGTGGATGCGGGGTACAATATCCTCGGCTTGCCCGACATGAAGGACATCTAAGGTCACGTCTAAAATTCGGTTGGGTTGATCGCTGGACGGCGTCTGCTCGGCGAGGTTGTTGGTGCTTGTGATTGTTGCAGGCCTTGTACACTTTTTGCGCTAGCATGGCTGCGTTGTTCTTCACACAGGAAAGCCACCTACCACGACTGACGAGAGGAGCCGCCCATGGGCCGCCCCCGCACGGTCATCGTCGCGTCGGCGCAAACGTGCCGTAACCCGAAGACGATGGACGATTACAGCCCGCAAGATCCGGCACGCATGATGGCCGGCGCGTTACAACTGGCTGCCAAATCTTTGCCAGGTGCCTCGATTCTAGGAGAGCTTGGGGGGCTTGCCTGCGTTGAACCCTTTAGTTGGGGCTATGACGATCTGGCGGCGACCGTCGGCCAGCTGGCAGGCGCCAATCCGAAGGCAGAGCATTTTTGGCTACCGGCTGGGGGTAATTCTCCGCAAGACCATCTGCACAATTTGGTGGAGGCAATCGGCGAGGGGCGCCTTAAATCGGCGGCCCTCATCGGCGGCGAGGCGTTGCATGCCTTGACCCAAGCTTTCAAGACCGGCGTCATGCCGGACTGGCCGCCCCAGCCTGACGGGCACGATCCCTTGCGGGGCCAACCCCCCTTCACCTCAGAGCTTGAAACCCGCCACGGGCTCACCGTGCCCTATCAAACCTTCGCCCTTTATGAGAACGGGTTGCGCGCCCATCACAAGCGAACCTTCTCAGAGCAAATCGTCCATGCCGCAAAGCTCTTGTCGCGCAATTCTCGGGTTGCGGCGGCCAATCCCTTTGCCTGGTTCCGCACCGCCTGGACCGTCGATCAAATTGCGCGCGCAACCCCCGACAACCGCATGATCGCTTATCCCTATCCAAAACGCATGAACGCCTTTGCCGAGGTGGATCAGGCAGCCGCACTCATTGTGATGTCGGCCGAGGAGGCTGAGGCGCGCGGACTTAGCGATCGGGCCGTGCATATTCTGGGCGGGGCGGGAAGCACCGATGCCTGGTTCGTCAGCGAGCGGCGCGATTATCATTCCAGTCCGGGGATGACGGTTGCGATTAACGAAGCGCTTAAGGCTGCGGCCTGCACAGGCCAGGATGTCGATGTGTTCGACCTTTATTCGTGCTTTCCGTGCGCCGTTGAAATCGCCCATGAGGCCTTGGAGCTTGATATCGATGGTGTCCGTCCCCTGACGACAACCGGCGGGCTCGCCTATTTCGGCGGTCCAGGTAATTCTTACACCGTGCACTCCCTTGCTTCGGCGTATGATCAAATACGGCGCGAGGAGGCTGAAACGGCCCTCGTGACCGGGCTCGGGATGTCCATGTCGAAGCTTGCCGCGACCGTTCTATCGAATGCCCCAGACCGGATCGAGGCTGCGAGTGGGCGCACCCAATCGGGGCTTGATATCCCAACAACCGGATTTCCGGGGCTGGCCGAGACGGTGGAGGCGCCCGCAAAAGCACGGATTGAGACCTACACGGTCGAATATGCAAAAGATGGGCGCCCCGATAAGGCGATCTTGATCCTGCGCCTTGAAGACGGGAGGCGGACCCTTGCAAACGCTGCCGATCTTGCCAGCCTCGAACCTGAGCTGATGGCCAGTGAGCCGATTGGTCGGCAGGGCACCGTGACGAGCGAGGGCGGAGACGAGGGGCAGAGCGGCGTGAACCGCTTCGCCTTCGGCTGAGCGAACGCGGGCGCCTGGGCCCGCTAACCGCCGCGTGGACCGCTTCCTCAGTCTTCGTCCTTTTTGGCCGACAGATCTTCACCCGTCTCTTGATCCACGACCTTCATGGAGAGGCGAACCTTGCCGCGTTCGTCAAAGCCCAACAGTTTGACCTTCACAGCATCGCCTTCCTTGACGACATCGGTGACCTTTTCCGGGCGGGAGCGCGACAGCTGGGAGATATGCACCAAGCCGTCCCGGGCTCCGAAAAAGTTCACAAAGGCACCGAAATCGACAACCTTCACGACCTTTCCGTCATAGATCACGCCTTCTTCCGGCTCGGCGGTAATCGAATGGATCCAATCGCGCGCGGCCTTGATCGATTTTCCGTCCACCGCGGCGATTTTGACCAAACCGTCATCTGAGAGATCGATTTTTGCGCCGGTCGTCTCGACGATCTCGCGGATCACTTTCCCGCCGGTGCCGATCACCTCGCGGATTTTATCGACCGGGATCTGCATGGTTTCGATACGGGGGGCGTATTCGCCAAGCTCGGGGCGCGCCCCGGACAAGGCTTTGTTCATCTCATCCAAAATGTGCAGGCGGCCACCCTTTGCTTGCTCAAGGGCCTTTTGCATGATCTCGCGGGTAATACCGGCG
>JBCDJA010000004.1:0-20777 GCA_038748465.1 Pseudomonadota bacterium | reverse complement strand
GTCAAAGACCGGACGGACGGCCGGGGCGTTGATGTGGTGCTCGACATGGTCGGCGGGTCCTATCTGGCGCGCAACATAAAGTGTATGGCCCGCAAGGGGGTTCATGCCTCGATCGCCTTTTTGGGCGGTTCGAAAGCCGAGCTGGATTTTATGCCGGTTATGCTGAAGCAATTGACCCTGACGGGCTCGACCCTGCGGCCGCAACCACTGACGGTTAAATCAGCCATCGCAGCGGAATTGCGAGAACAGGTCTGGCCGAGGCTCGCCAACCGGCAGATCCGGGCGACCATCGACAGCACGTTCCCCCTCGCCGACGCGAAAGCGGCCCACGCCCGCCTGGACGGCGGCGCCCATTGCGGCAAGATCATGCTGACCATTTGAATTCAGGCGAAACCTGTGACACACCCTGGCGGTGATGGCGCGTGGATTGAGCGCGCGCCGCGGCCCGGCTGGCCCTTGTGCTGGTTTTCACCGCCCAAGCCCGAGCGCTTTGCGAGCGGAGCCGCCCTGTCGGGGACTTAGACCGTTGGGGCGGTTTAAGAACGCACCCGCCGAACGCCGCAGTTTCCGGAGGATTTTATGTCTCGGCCAATGATGCCTAAGGCCACTGCCGTGTGGCTGATCGATAACACGTCGCTGACCTTCGAGCAGATCGGTGATTTTTGCGGGCTCCATGTTCTTGAGGTGAAAGGGATCGCCGATGGTGACGTCGCCACGGGGATCAAGGGACTTGACCCGGTGAGCGGCGGTCAATTGAGCCGAGAGGAGCTCGACAAAGCGCAAGCCGACCCCGGCTACACCATGTCGATGGAAAAACCGCGGGTTGAAATGCCGACCCAAACAAAGCGCAAGGGCCCGCGCTACACGCCGGTCTCCCGCAGGCAAGATCGGCCCAACGCAATCGCTTGGCTATTGCGCAACCACCCAGAGCTCAAGGACTCCCAGATCTGCAAATTGGTTGGAACGACCAAACCGACGATCGTATCGATCCGCGACCGGACCCATTGGAACATCGCCAATTTCAAACCGGCCGACCCCGTCACGCTGGGCCTGTGTTCACAGATCGAGCTTGATGAGGCGATTACGATCGCTCAGAAGAACCGCGTCAAAACCACCGGTACGGAAGAAACCGAACCCAAGCTCAAACCGACCGAGGAGAGCCTTGAGGAGAGCAAAGCCGATCCTGATATCTCCTCGGTGTTCGGCGAAGAGGCTGCAGCACCCAAACCGGAGGCGAGCGAGCCGCCGGTCGAAACGGCTGAAGACGTTTTTGGCGACGCAGACCGCACTTAGACGCCCCCGCCTAGTCTGAGATCGGCGTCGTTGGTCCAGCAAAGGGCAGCCGTCCGCCATCCACATAAAGGCATTGCCCGGTCACGAAAGAGGCCTCGGGCGATGCCAGAAATGCGGCGACATTCGCCACCTCATCGGGCGATCCAATGCGGCCAAGAGGGGTTTTGTTGATGAGCCGCTTGCGCGCATCGCTGTCCTTGACCTCCTCTTTGGTGGATTCGGTCAGAACATGGCCCGGACCGATTGCATTGACCCGGATCCCGTGGGGTGCCAGGGCCACGGCGAGCGAGCGGGTGAATTGATTAAGCCCGCCCTTGGACACCGCGAAGGGCAGATCATCGGCCGAGCCGAGAACCGCGTGGACAGCTGAAATGTTGATAATCGCGTAGCCCGGTGTGTCCGTGTCCGCCCCTTTCGCCTCTTCGATTTGGCGGATCATCTGTTTCGTGACGATCTGGCTCGCCATAAACGCGCCCTTGAGATTGACCCCCAACACACGGTCCCAGACCGCTTCTGAAAGATCTAAAAACTCGCCTGGTCCGTGGACGGTCGCGTTGTTGATCAGCACGTCAACGCGGTCGAAGGCTTCCAAGGTGGCAGCCATAAGATTGTGAAGATCGAGCCGATCAGCCACATCGCAATGGACGAACTTTACCGGGTGCTTGTCCGGCCCCAATTCATCGAGCGCATTGGCCCCGGCTTTGTCATCCTCATCGCAGGTAACGACGCGCCAGCCGTCCTGCAAAAATCGGCGAGCACAGGACAGGCCGATGCCCCGCGCGCCCCCTGTCACAATTGCGACGGGTCCTGGTTTGGCCATGGGTCGATCCCTGCTTCATCGGGCTCTACTTAATCGGGCCCTGCTTCATCGGACCCCACTTCATCGGGCTCAGCGCGGGCAGAAAAGCCCACAGGACGGCGTCACTGGGGCCCCGCGACTAGCGGGGGCTAACAGCCTGATGGGACCAAGACAAGTCCCTCTCCCGGGCGATCATAAAAAAGGCCGGGGCGACCCGGCCTTTCGTAATTTTGAACGCTGCATGGCACCCACATGGCCGACCAGGACCACCGGCGCCTTGGGCCTCTGAGCCTGGGCACTGCCTCCGGCACCCATGTCCCCGGCCCCGGCTTGCGGGCCTATCGCGATCGTTGCTTTTCGATAAGCTCTTTCAACTTAAGTTTCTTTTTCTTGAGTTCGGTGACCTTGACCGGATCTGTTGCGGGCGATTGGAGGGCTGATGCGATGTCCTGCTCCAATTGCCGGTGCCTCGTTTCGAGTTCTGCCAGATGCGCTTCAAGGTTCATCGCGTTCCCTCCTTTGTTGAGAGGGTAGCTTAAACCCAGCCCCTGGACCCTTCCAGGGTCTTTTGCTCGGGGAGAACCGGCGACGTGTCAGGCGTGAAGCGAATTGTGGTGGGCATTTCGGGCGCCTCGGGCATACACTATGGCGCCCGGGTGCTTGAGATGGCGCGCTCGGCGGGGGTCGAGACCCATTTGGTGGTCTCCAAAGCCGCTGAGATGACGCTGAAATACGAGACCGACCTGACCACGAAAGACCTGACGGGGTTGGCTCACACCCGCTATGCAGCACCCGATATCGGGGCGCCGATTGCCAGTGGCAGTTTTCCGGCCCTTGGCATGGTCATCGCGCCCTGCTCGATCAGGTCAATGTCAGAGATCGCGACCGGTGTCACCGCAAGCCTTCTCACCCGTGCCGCCGATGTCATGCTGAAGGAGCGCCGACCGCTTGTGTTGATGGTTCGCGAAACCCCCCTCCATCTCGGCCATTTGCGGACGATGACCGCACTGACCGAAATGGGAGCCATTATCTACCCGCCGGTCCCTGCGTTTTATGCCGAGCCCACATCGCTTGACGACCTCGTGACCCAATCGGCCGGCCGGGCCCTCGATTTGCTGGGCATCCACGCGGAGGGGACAAAACGGTGGGGCCTTGATGTCACGGGACGGCTGGCGCGAACCGATGCACCGCCGGATGACGAATTGGCCTCAAGCGATGGGTGAGGCGACTGGCACCTTCTGGCGTTGGTCGCTCGCATTTTACGAGCACCCGGGTGTCGAAGGGGCCTGTCTCGCTCTCCAAGACGAGCACAATCAAAGCGTCAATTTGGTGCTGTTTTGCCTGTGGCTGGCGCAAGAGGGCCATTTGGCAAGCGGTGAAACCATGAGCCAGGCAGTGGCCATTGACGCTGACATGGCCGCCGTCATCGATCCTGTTCGCACGGCCCGGCGCCGCTTGAAGGGGATTGCCGCAAACCTGCAGGATGTCGCCCTTGAGGACGTGCGCTCCCGGCTCAAAATGGTCGAGCTCGATCTTGAGCAGCAAAGCCAACATCGCCTTGAGGGGCTAATCTCCTCGGCACGCTCCCTGCCAACATCAAGCGGGCTCGCGGTGGCCAATGTGCAGGCTCTGTTCGATGCCGTCGATGCGCCCGCCGATCTTGTTGGCAGTCAGCCCATCACAACCCTGCTCGCGGCCTTGCGCACCAAGCCCGCCCCCCGTTGAAATCTCGCCGCCCACCAGGTATTGCCCGCCCAGATCAAGCGGCCAAACCTCGAAGTATGGGCGGCGTTTATGGACGAGACGGTTTGGCAGGACGAGGCGCGCTTGCGCGAGCACCTTGAAGAACTGCGCAGCGAACATCGGAAACTCGATGAAAAAATCGACGCTCAATCCGCAGCGCCGAGCCTCGACACGATGGAGGTCTTGCGGCTGAAAAAGCGCAAATTGCTGCTTAAGGACGCGATCGCCCATATTGAAGATCGGTTGTTGCCGGACATCATCGCGTGACAGGGCGACGTTAGGGGAGCGCCAGCCGAACCACTAGGCGCGTGCTTTTTTGATTTCGTACATGGCCTCATCGGCGCGGGCCAAAATGCTTTCGACCTCGGCTGCGGGATCGATCGGCCAAACCCCAAAGGACGCGTCGATCGTAAAGCTGTGGCCCTCATAAACGACCGCCTCGTCGGTGAGCATAGCCCGCAAAATTGCCGATTTGCGCTCCGCGATATCCCGGCCAGCATTAACGAGGATGATGCCGAACTCATCACCGCCGAGCCGTCCCAACACATCCGATTCGCGGATCCGGGACCGCAATACATCGGCAACGCGCATCAAAGCCTGGTCGCCGGCAACATGCCCAAACCGATCGTTGACGGCCTTAAAGTCATTGAGGTCCACGAAAATCAGGCACGCCGACGCGTCGTAACGGCCGACATAAGAGATGATCCGCGATAATTCGCGCATGAAGGCCCGGCGATTGAGCACAGGCAATAAAGCGTCTCGGTCGGCCATCCGCTCAAGCTGATGGATCTGCCCCTTCGCCTCGCGCAAATCCTGATGCAAGGCATGAATTTCAGCCTGTAAGGTCTTGATCGCCAAAGACACGGCGGGCGTCATTTCTTGGGGGGGGATTGCCGGTGCCTGAACCGCCGCAAGGGTCACCTCAGCGCCTGCTTTGCCGTCACTGAGAGCCGTCCGCCCCGCCTCCGAGCGCGCCCGATCTCCAGCCCGCCGTCTGCGCGACGAAGGAGCCTGTGTGCCTGCTTTGCGATTGTCGATCGACCTGCTTGCCATGATCCACCTATCACCCGACCTCGGCGCTTTGACGCCTTGTGTGAGGGCACGTTGAGCCTAAAACCGCGCCCGGCGCAACGCTTGCCCTTACCGTCGCCCGATGTATAGTCCTCGGCTTTTCGCGAGGAGGGGCTGTCGCGCCTGCCCTTCCCGCCTTTGTCACTGGTACGTTGTGGAATAGGAAGGGCCGCTCGATGGGTGCAGGCACGGCACCGATTCTGGTTGGCATCGTCATGGGCAGCCAATCGGATTGGCCCACAATGCAAGCGGCTGCCTCCATCCTCGATACCCTCGCGATTGGATACGAATCGCGGATCGTCTCGGCTCACCGCACCCCCGACCGGTTACAGGCCTATGCCGGCGAAGCGCGGGAGCGCGGCCTTAAGGTGATTGTCGCCGGCGCGGGCGGGGCGGCGCATTTGCCTGGCATGCTGGCCGCCCAAACGCCCCTGCCGGTGTTCGGCGTCCCCGTGCAGAGCCGCACCCTCAATGGCCTGGACAGCTTGCTGTCGATCGTCCAGATGCCGAAGGGCATCCCGGTGGGTACGTTGGCAATCGGCGAGGCGGGCGCCCAAAATGCTGGCCTGTTGGCCGCAGCAGTACTCGCCTTAAGCGATCCTGACCTCGCCGCAAGGCTCGATGCATGGCGCGCACGCCAAACGGCAGCCGTCGGCGACGTGCCCGGTGGAGCCGGCACCCAAGCTGCAGGGTGAGCGATGTCTAGCGCCAAGGGGTCCGCCAGCGCCTCATCCCCAGCCGCGCTGCCCCCGGGCAGCGTGATTGGCATTGTCGGCGGCGGGCAATTGGGCCGCATGCTGGCGCTTGCCGCCTACGGGCTCGGATTTCGCGTGCATGTCTATGCCGAGACCGAGGAGGATCCGGCGGCTCTCGTTACCCCGTTCCGCACCTTCGGTCGGCTTGACGATGCTGCCGCGCTCGCGCAGTTCTCGCGTAAGGTGGATGTCGTCACCTTCGAATTTGAAAACGTTGATGTTTCTGCATTTCAGGGAGCGAAGGCGCCGGCCCCGTTTCGCCCGCCCCTACGGGCCTTTGAGATCGCCCAAGATCGATGGGTCGAGAAACAGACCCTCGATCGGTTGGGAATTGCCGTGGCACCGTTCCGGGCAATCGATACCCGGGAGGACCTGGCCCAGGGCCTGCGCGAGCTTGCAGGGCCCGCAATCCTCAAAACCCGGCGATTTGGCTATGACGGCAAGGGCCAATGGAAAGTGACCGACCGCGCTGATGCCGATCAGGCCTTCGCCGAGCTTGCCGGCGCACCGGCGATCCTCGAAGCCTATGTGGCATTCGAGAGCGAGCTGTCGGTGATTTTGGCGCGGGATGTCAGCGGGGCCACAGAAGCATTTCCGATCGCCCGCAACGACCATGAGAATCACATTCTGAAACGCAGCACCGTGCCCGGCGGATACTCAGAGCCGGTCGAGCGCGAGGCCATCCAAATGGCAAATACCTTGGCCAGCTCCCTCGACTATGTGGGTGTGCTGACCTTGGAGTTGTTTGCCCTCACCGATGGGCGCTTGGTAGTCAACGAAATTGCGCCGCGGGTGCACAACTCAGGGCACTGGACGTTGGATGCGTGTTCTGTGTCGCAATTCGAGCAACATATCCGGGCGATCACGGGCCTGCCCCTGCGCCGTCCTGAGCTGCTGCGGCCAGCGGTCATGGAAAACCTCTTGGGGCCCGAGGTGACAAAAGTCTGGACAGATCGGAGCGTCACTTCGTCCTTACACCTTTATGGCAAGAGCGAAGCCCGGGACGGACGTAAAATGGGCCATCGCACATACTGGCAAGAACAGCCCTGAACAGCACCTAACCGACGCTTACAAAGTCGCGTTGCGCTGAGGGAGCAATTAGGGCGGGTTTATCTAACCTGCACTACTAGCAAGACATTTACCGCCATCGGCTGATATAACCGTAGTCGTGTTCGGGTCTTTTCCACATGGATTGCCAGGTGGATCCGGGCATCTAGTGACGATGGAGGTCGTTCGATGCTGTCAAAACCGTTGCTAACGGTTCACGAAACGGCTGAGGCGCTGAAAGTGAAGGAAAGCACGATCCGGTCGTGGATCCGCGAGAAGAAATTGCGGGCGATTAAGTTCGGTCGTGAGTGGCGGGTTGCTGTGGTCGACCTGGAAACGTTCCTGAACGATCATGCGAACCGGGGCCCAAGCGCCGACCCAGCTGAGTGAACCGTCAGGCTGAGGTCTAACGCCGCGTCAGTCCGTGCTGGAGCCAGCCGGACGACGCAACGCGGGATATCTCATCGCGCTTACCACCTTAAGTGGCAATAAGACCGGGATATTCAACTTACGGACCCGAGACTTTACCTTCTCGATCTGCATCACCCGGTCGATTTCCCGGTCAAGGGTAACGCCCGTACGGACGTGGTCAGGGTGGTCATCGCCAAGCCAGACGCGAAACACCTGCAAGTAAACGCCCGCCAAAATCGCGCGCTTTGTATAGAAATTGAAATCGGTGCTTGTGTCGCCGATCCCCCGCCAAATCGCGTCAACGGTGCCACTTACCGATCGCAAGGCTGCCGAGCCGTATTGGGGGAACACCATAAACCGAGAGGCATGCCCTAAGGCGTCCCGGTAGGGCTCCATCACCTCAAGTCGGGTGAGGACCGCCGTCCGGATCCGGTCGCGAATACGCATGTCGCTAAGCGCCATCTCAGCGAGCTTGGCGGCCATTTGCTCATCCATGAACTCAGCAAACGCCGAAACGGCATCCCGAGGCCCCCGCGGAAACGCCTCATCGGCAGCCCCCGTGGGCAGGTTTGCCTCATGCTCCGCCTTGCGCAGCGCCCGCCGTGTCCAACCCTCAAAGGGAACGAGGTCTAAGAAAGTCTCGAGAAGTCGCCTTTTGTCGTCGGTCACCGCCGCACCCTCCGGTCTGCCCTGACACAAACTTACTCTGACTGACGGCCCAGGAAAGCCTCGAATTCGCTGTCGAAGACGAGGGTTGTGAGGTCGGTCATACGGGTTGGAAACAAAATGCCGTCGAGGTGATCCATCTCGTGCTGAACGACCCGGGCATGGAGCGCTTTTGCCTCCCGTTCCACGCGCGTCCCATCGGGCCGGATGCCGGTGTAGCGGATGTGCGGGCACCGGGGCACCTCCCCCCGAAGGCCCGGGATCGACAAGCACCCCTCCCAGCCGATTTCGCGCTCGTCCGACAGGAACACGACTTCCGGGTTCAACAACACCTCATAGCCAGTCCCTAACGGCGCGCCAGCTTGCCCTTCCCCCTCGTCCGGGGGCACCGCTTCGCTGCCAGGCGCCCGAGGCACCCTGCCAATCGGGTCTGGTACGGTCTCCGGCACCTCAAAAGCGATCGCCCTGAGGCCTTTGAAGATCTGCGGCGCAGCCAATCCGATGCCGCCGGCATCCACCATGGTGTCAACGAGGTCAGCGGCGAGCGCCGGCGCGGCGTCCCGATCGGCGGCGAGAGCCAGGGCACGCTCTAGCAAAACTGGCTGGCCCATTTTTGCGATTGGTTTGATGGCCATCGTCTGCAGGTCCTTCCTGGTGCGCGGTGCCCGCCCCCTCTTGGGGTCGCGCTCTTGGGGTTGCGCTCTTGGCAACGGGCGCCTGGACATCGGCGCCCAAAACAGGTACTCCACGCGGGTCGGAGGGCTACGCCTCCGGCGATCCCTTTTGTTTGTCCAATTGCAGGGCCTGGGCATTTGGTCCCAACAGGATTGCCCGACCTTTGAAAGGAGACTGGTCCACGTGCAGATTTTCGTACGAGATAATAATGTCGATCAGGCCCTTCGCGCGTTGAAAAAGAAGATGCAGCGCGAGGGTATTTTCAGAGAAATGAAATTGCGGAACCATTACGAAAAGCCGTCCGAGCGCAGGGCCCGCCAAAAAGCCGAGGCCATTCGGCGCGCGCGCAAGCTCGCCCGCAAACGCGCCCAGCGTGAAGGCTTGCTCAAGTAAGCGAACGACCCACCAATTGTTGAGCCAGGGCCAAGACGTCATGGCCCCTTCGAGAGCCCGCACCGCATGCGGGCTTTTTTCGTGGCTGGGAGCGTCTTTTCGCTGAGGCCACTGGTCTAGCCAAAGTCCTTGCGCAAACGGGACGCAGGGTTTGGCGGCAACACGGCAGCGGCCTCTCGTGGTCGCGGCAGCCCAGGGAAAGAGGCAAGTCGGTGACGCTGCCACGGGGCACTCTGAGGCCACTGGGCCACCGAGATCCAACTGGCTCCTAGGAGCGGGGGCGCCCCGCCTCGCCGACCGATCAGCTCAGCGGCGAGTGCGCCGGCCTATTGCATCGCCTTCACGACCTCTTCGACCATTTTCTTCGCATCGCCGAAGAGCATCATGGTGTTGTCGCGGAAGAAGAGCTCGTTCTGCACCCCGGCATAGCCGGTCCCGAGCCCGCGTTTCACAAACAGTACTGTCCCGGCCTTATCGACCTCAAGGATCGGCATGCCGTAGATCGCACTTTGCGGATCGGTTTTGGCGGCCGGGTTGGTCACATCGTTTGCACCGATCACAAAGACCACATCGGTCTGGGCAAATTCCGAATTGATGTCTTCAAGCTCATAAACCTCATCATACGGAACATTCGCCTCAGCGAGCAGCACATTCATGTGTCCCGGCATCCGGCCGGCGACCGGGTGAATGGCGTAAGACAGTTTCACGCCTGCCTCTTTCAAGCCATCGGCCATCTCCCGCAGGGCGTGCTGGGCTTGCGCGACGGCCATGCCATAGCCCGGCACGATGATGACCGAGCCTGCGTTTTTCATAACAAAGGCCGCATCTTCCGCACTGCCCTGCTTCACCGGGCGGGTTTCCACCTCGCCGGACCCGGCAGCCGCGTCATCGCCGCCGAACCCGCCAAGAATGACGCTGATAAAGGATCGGTTCATCCCCTTACACATGATGTACGACAAGATCGCACCGGAGGAGCCAACCAAGGCACCCACAATGATAAGCGCCGTATTCTCGAGGGTGAAGCCGATGCCCGCGGCAGCCCAACCGGAATAGGAGTTGAGCATCGACACGACGACGGGCATGTCCGCCCCGCCAATCGGAATGATGATCAAAAAGCCGATGATCAGGGCAAGGATCGTAAGCAGCCAGAAGACCGTTTTGCTCTCGGTGGTGATGAGAAGCAAGATCAGCAGCAAGATGGCAATGCCGATCCCGATGTTAATCTGGTGGCGGTTGGGAAGCAGGATCGGCGCGCCGGACATGATCCCTTGCAGCTTTGCAAAGGCGATGATGGAGCCGGAAAACGTAATCGCACCAATCGCAACACCAAGCGCCAGCTCGAACCGGCCGGCGACCTTCAGGCTGCCGGAGGTGACCCCCTCATCGATTGCCTCGCGCAGCTCCTCCGAACTCAAGGATTTCGCGATGTCGAGTGCCTCGGGCGTGTACATCGCTGCCGCGGCAACGAATACCGCCGCCAGTCCGACGAGACTGTGGAACGCTGCCACCAATTGGGGCATCGCGGTCATCGGAATGCGCTGGGCGATCACCGCGCCGATGCCGCCGCCGATGCCCATTGCGAGCACAATCAAAAAGAAGCTGCCGAAACCAAGATCGCCCTGGAAAAACAGGGTCGTGAAGACCGCGATCCCCATCCCGATCATGCCGAAACGGTTCCCCTCGCGGGCGGTCTCGGGCGAGGAGAGCCCCCGCAAGGCAAGAATGAACAAGATCGCCGATACGAGGTACAAAAGCGCCGCGATATCGTTTGCAAAAGGGGCGGCCAGCTTAATGACGGGCGCGTTGGCTGTCTCAGACATTTTATCTATCCCTATGAAATATCTTAGTTTTTCTTTTTATACATCGCGAGCATGCGCTGGGTGACCAGAAACCCGCCGAAGATATTGACCGAGGCAAGAACGATGGCGAGGAAGCCCATGAGCCGCGTGAAGCCGGACC
Organism: Pseudomonadota bacterium; assembly: GCA_038748465.1. Taxonomy (GTDB): domain Bacteria; phylum Pseudomonadota; class Alphaproteobacteria; order M2410; family M2410; genus JBCDJA01. Next base: position 9,965 of record JBCDJA010000004.1, on the reverse strand, counting down.
CGCTGGCGAAATTGAGGGTATTGCTGTCAAAGGCGACCGCCAGCAACGCCCCGACGATAATGACCGATGAGATCGCATTGGTGACCGACATAAGCGGTGTGTGGAGCGCCGGTGTCACACTCCAAACCACGTAATAGCCGACGAAGATCGCGAGCACGAAAATCGACAAGCGGAAAATGATGGGCGAAATCGAGTAAGCGAATTCGGCTTCCATGGGGATCTCCAGAACTGACCCGAACAACCGGCGGGATGGCGACCGGCGCGGGCGAAGAAGCGATGGGGTTCAGGCGTCGGATTTGAGAGAGGGGTGGATGACGGCTCCGTCCTTGGTGAGACACGTCCCGGTAACGATCTCGTCGTCCCAGTCGATCTTCAGCGATTTGGACTCAGCATCCACAAAGAGGGTGATGAAATTCAGCAGGTTCTTCGCGTAAAGGTTTGAGGCATCGCGCGAAAGACGGCCCGGCACATTGACGTGCCCGACGATTTTAACGCCCCCAGACTGAACGATTTCGCCGACCTCGGAGAGTTCGCAATTCCCGCCGGACTCAACCGCCAAATCGACGATCACCGATCCGGCTTTCATCGTCCCCACCATGTCTGCGGTGATCAGGGTCGGTGCCGGACGCCCTGGAATGAGCGCGGTGCAAATCACGATGTCTTGGGTTTTTAAGGTCTCGGCAATGAGTTCAGCCTGCTTTTGCTTATACTCATCGCTCATCTCTTTTGCATAACCGCCTGAGGTTTCAGCCTCTTTGGTCTCTTCGCTCTCGACCATGACGAACTTGCCGCCCAGGCTCTCCACCTGCTCTTTGGCAGCAGGCCTCACATCGGTTGCCGATACGATCGCGCCCAAGCGTTTGGCCGTCGCGATGGCCTGCAGACCGGCAACACCTGCGCCCATGACCATCACGCGGGCCGGCGCGATGGTTCCGGCCGCCGTCATCATCATCGGCAGGGCGCGACCGAATTCCGCTGCGCCATCGATAACAGCCTTGTAGCCCGCCAAGTTCGATTGGGACGACAACACGTCCATCGATTGCGCCCGGGTGATGCGGGGCATGAGATCCATCGCAAACGCGTCGACCTTTTGCTCGGCCAGCTTTTCGATCACGTCCGCGTTTTGGTGAGGCGCCATGATCGCGGCGAGCTTGGTGCCGGCGCCATAGGTTTCCACCTCCTCATCCAGCGGATGACGCACCTTGAACACAACATCGGCGCCGTCGACCGCCGAGGCCGCATCCGATGCGATGGTTGCGCCGGCGCTTTCAAAGTCGGCATCGCTCAAGGCAGCGTGATCGCCTGCCCCGGTCTCGACAATCACCGAAAATCCCAAACCGCTAAGCTTTTTGACCGAGTCCGGCGAGACCGCAACCCGCGTCTCCCCGTCGAGCCGCTCCTTCGGCACCGCTAATTTCATGGTCGCATTCCCTTAATGTGCCGCGGGGTGTCCCCCGGTCCGGAGAAACCGGCGACCGGCACGCTGATGATCGTTGGACGCCCTGCCCATTTCCCGCTCTGCCCCATCGGTTCGGATCGTTCTTGCCCCAGCGAGACTAAACAAACCGTGATGCTTGGAGCGGACATAGACATGCCGCGCCAAGACGCATCGCCCAATACGGGTCGGGAAAAAGTGGCGTCAGAGACCGCGATGTTTGGCAAGCGCTCATCGCCTGTCAACAGGCGTTCCACCACCGGAGCGAGATTTTAGTGGATCGTTGGACGATTACTGAGCGAAAAAAATGGTGAGGAGCAAAACGAGGCTGAAGATCGAAACCGTGCCCCACTTTGCTAAGGCCATAAAACCGGCCCACGTTTTCGTCTGCTCGTTTATGTCCATGTCCCCTCTTTGGAACTCATCATCGCCCATTGCTTCGCCTCATGCGTCCTTGTTTTGTTGCGTGAGTTTATAGCAGGGCGACGGAAGGTCGCAACAAGGTGAAGGTTGAGTTGCCACTCTGTCCTTGCTCGTCAGGCGGCTAACGCACCGACCGGTGGCAGGCCACTATCTCCGAGCGCCCGGTCCTGATCGCTTGCCACCTTTTGCCGGCTGAACTCGCCAATCGTTTCGTTGAACAGGCGATAAAAATTAAGGCGCGCATCCAGGTGAATAAAGACGCCGCCAAGCCCGATGGCCGCTCTGTCCATGAACACAAATTCCCGCGGCGGCGTGACGGTGCCAAGCTCTTTCAGGCGCTTGTGAACCTTGAACGCCGATTCGCGCCCATATTCCCCCGGCGACACGCCTTCTGCGATGCGCTGCACTTTGTCTTTGAGCAGCGGTCCGTAAATAAATTCCGCCCAGATATTAAGCGCGTCGATGAGATCGTTGGTTAGGCCTTGAAACCCCCATTTCTCATAGGCCGAAACCGCCAAGTCACGATCGTCCCGTTGAATGGCGTGATAAAGGTCCAAAACCCCCTCAACGAATTCCGGCGGAAACTTCCGTATGCACCCGAAATCCAGGAGATTTATCCCCCCATCGCCCGCATCGCCGCGCACGGTGTAATTGCCCAGATGGGGGTCGCCGTGGATCACGCCATACCGACCAAACGGGAACCACCAAGCTTCAAACATGGTCTCGGCAATCTGGTTGCGGACCGCTTCGGGCGCGTCTTTGAACGATAAGAGCGGTTTGCCCTCCAGCCAGGACATGGTCAGCAGGCGCTGGGTGGACAGATCCTCGCGGGCTTCGGGAACGACAATCCGGTCGGTGCCGGCAAATATCTGTCTGTATAGTGCCATGTGACGGGCTTCGAGGTCGTAATCCAATTCCTCGCGCAGGCGCTCGCCGATCTCCTCGAGGATTTTTGTCGGGTCGATCGCCGAATCCATGCGGCGGTAAATCGAGAACACGACCTTCAATTGCTGCAGGTCCGCCTCAACCGCGGACTGCATGTCCGGGTACTGAAGCTTGCACGCAAGGGGCGCCCCATCCGTGTCTTCGGCCCGGTGGACCTGCCCCAAGGAGGCTGCGGCCGCCGCCTCGCGCTCAAAACTGCCAAAGCGCGAGCGCCAATCGGGTCCAAGCTCGGCTGCCATGCGCCGGCGGACAAACGCCCAGCCCATCGGCGGTGCGTTCGCCTGGAGCTGGGCGAGCTCGGTTGCAAATTCCTCCGGCACGGCTTCCGGGATGGTCGCAACCATTTGGGCGACCTTCATGATCGGGCCTTTTAGCCCGCCGAGCGCGGCTTTCAGTTCGGCCGCTTGCCGGCTTTGATCGCCCTCGCGGCCGAGCAAGCGGTTGCCGGCATATTTCGCCGCAACGCCGCCAATGCCCGCCCCAACCTTAGCGTAGCGCTTCACCCGACCGGTGAGCCGATTGTCTTCTCTGGCCATCTCTCATTCCCCGGCACCGCCCTACGCGCGGCGCAGTGCCGGGCCCATGACAGATCAAACACTCGTTTCAAGCTCGTCGATCAAAGAACCTATGACCGACAGCCCCTGTTTCCAGAAGGAGGGATCGCTCGCATCAAGCCCAAAGGGCGCCAGCAATTCTCCATGGCGCTTCGACCCGCCCGAGCGAAGCATCTCGAAGTAGCGCTCGGCAAAGCCCTCCCGCGCATTGGCATATTGGGCGTAAAGGGCGTTCACGAGGCAATCGCCGAAAGCATAGGCGTAGACGTAAAACGGACTGTGAATGAAGTGCGGGATGTAACACCAATAGAGCTCGTATCCGGGGTTCTGCTCGATTGCAGGGCCAAGGCTTTCTCGCTGAACCTCCAGCCAAATCGCGTTGATGTCATCGGTGGCAAGCTCGCCCTGGCTGCGCGCTGCGTGAACCCGCGTTTCAAAGTCGTAAAACGCAATTTGCCGAACCACCGTGTTCAGCATGTCCTCAACCTTCTGGGAGAGCAGAACCCGCCGCACGTCTTGCGAGGGGGCCTCTTCGATAAGCCTCTGAAAGGTCAGCATCTCCCCGAAAACACTGGCGGTTTCGGCAAGGGTGAGCGGCGTTTGCGACAGCAAAAGCCCCTGCTCTGCGGCGAGTACCTGGTGCACCCCGTGGCCCAATTCGTGCGCCAGGGTCATGACATCGCGGGTTTTGCCGAGATAATTCATCAGCACAAAGGGGTGCGCGCTCGGCACGGTGGGATGGGCAAAGGCCCCCGGTGATTTTCCCGGCCGGCTTTGCGCGTCAATCCACCCCCGCTCGAAAAACCGGTTGGCAACATCCGCCATTTCGGGGGCAAACGATCCGTACGCGTCAAGCACCAGCGCCCGGGCCTGGTCCCAGGACAAGCCCGGATCGTCCTGTTGCGGCCAGGGGGCGTTGCGGTCCCAGAAATTGAGGGTGTCTTTGCCGAAAATGCGGGCCTTGTAGGCATAATACCGATGCGAGAGCTGCGGATAGGCCTCTTTGACCGCCGTTACGAGGGCTGCGATGACCTCCGGCTCGATCTGATTGGAGAGGTGCCGGCGCAACGCCGGGTCGTCGATCCCGCGCAAATCGTCCTCGAGGGATTTGTCCTTCATCAGAGTATTATAAATCAGCGTGAAGCGCTTGATTTCGCTCTGGAACCCTTCGGTTAAGCCGGTGGCGGCAGCGGCCCGTGTCGCCCCATCGCTGCTCGATAAATCGTTGAGCGCGTCCTGGGCCGATTTGCGCGTCCCATCGACCGTGAAGCGCATATCCGCAATGGTTTCGTCAAACAGCCGCACCCAAGCCGACCAGGAGGTCAGCTCCTTATCGTGCAGCAGTTTTTCTGTGTCCGGCGCAAGTTGGTAGGGCTTGAAGGCGCGCAGCGCATCGAGCCAAGGGCGGTATCGCGCAAGCTCAGGCGCCGCATAGCCTGCCTCAAGGGCCTCGTCCTCAAGGTCGTTGAGCTCCAAACGAAAGAAGATCAATCCGCCTTCAACAGTGGTGAGCTCTTCTTGGGTTCGCCCGTAAAAGGTGCCCACGGCAGGATCGTTCGTATCGGCTGCGTAACGAAGTGAGGCGTAGCTGGCAATTCGGCCGATCAGCTCCTCAAGGGCCTCGTAATCGGCGATTGCCTGGGCAAGGGACTGACCCCCTTCAGCCAATTTGGCCGCGAGCTGGCCCTTATAAGATTGGACGAACGCGTCCGCCCGGCGCGCGGCCTCTGCCTTGTCTTGGGCAATGGCCGGGTCATCAAGCCCCGAATAGAGATCACTTAAATCCCAAACCGGCGGCTGCGTCTCAGCCGGCGCCGGCTCAACGTCCGAGGAGACAGCAAACGTAGGAAAGCGACGACGGCGGAACATGAGCACTGCCTCCAGGGTTTCAGGACCGTGAGGGACATCCCATCGGCGATGGGCCCTGGCGGCGCCAAACACGCCCAGGGGTGCCCTTCGCCGACCAGCCACTCACCTTAGAGCGCGATATACGCCGTGCCGAAGGGCGCGCCAATGCTAGGTGTCGCGACAAAAAAACCGCGCCGACCCGAGGGGCCGGCGCGGTCTCTTATTCAGTCGTGTGGATGGCGGATTTATTCGCCGATCGACACCTCAACCCGGCGGTTGAGCGGCTCGCGAATGCCGTCTGCCGTCGGGACGGCAAGCTCGGTTTCACCGGCGAACGAGGTGCTCACACTGCCAAGCCCGACCGCCTCAAGCGCGTCGGCAACTGTGTCAGCCCGCTGCTCGGACAGGCTGGAATTGTAGGCCTGCGATCCGGACGTATCCGTGTGACCGCGAACCGCGATGGCATTTTCCGAACCGCTAACAAATGCCGCGATTTCGTCGATCACAGCCTTAGCAGCGCTCGTCAGGTCGTATTTGTCCCAACCGAAGTAAATCGTGAAGTTCTTGGCGCCAATCGAGCGGCCTTCGCACAGGGCAATTGCGTCGTTAAAGCCCGCCTTCTCTTCAGCCACGTGGTCCGGCTGAACCACGCCGACGAAGCCGGGGCCCCAATCGTTATCGTGGGATTGCTCGAGCCACCCATCGTAATGCATCTGCGCTTTCGCACACGCTTCCGGGTTGGTTTCCCGCCCGCCGCCATCAAGCGCGGCGATGAGGCGCGAACGCGCATCCGAGAGCTCTCCAACATCGGCCGGATCAACATTCCAGTTGTTTGGATCCCACGGCAAAACCGTTTCGCCATTGGCAGCAGCAGCGCCCTTTACAGCGATGCGCTGGGCGTGGGTCCAGTTCATATCCCGCTTCACTTCAAGCTCAGTGAGGCGCTGATATTCGCGCGCGAGGTATCCGTTAAAATCCTCGCCACCAATTTCGCTATCTAGAAATGACTCAACGCCGATACCGCAGCCGGCAACCCCTGCGACTGCACCAACAGCCAATAACCGGGAAAGACCCTTCATCCCCATCTCCATTTCGTGAGTGACCCCCAGGAACGCATGGTTCCTTCGACCAGAAAACCTACCACCAAAACCATTGCCACGGGGCCAAGTTCCGAGCAACCGGCTTTTCGAAGACATCGAGAGCCGGTCAGTCCTTCTGACCTGCCCGTTTCTTTTGGGCAACACACCGGAAAGCAAACCGGTCCTAGCAGCCTAAGTGGCTCTCAACCTTAACGGTTTTTGACCGACCAAATCGGTGCACCGGCATCTTATTCCGAGCAAAACCCATACCTGCCGCAGCGTTTACGGGGATCAGGGTTAATAAAACCTTTTCTGAGGCCACCAAGACCGATTTTGACACAGAAAAACCGACCACAAGCCCACCCTGCGCCCGCGTTTTAAAGGGGTTTTTACCAATGAAGGTCCAGTGTCGACGACGCGATGGCGGGGGCGTTTCAAATCCTGACAGACCTTCGATGGTCTTGCCGGCCCCAGGCGCGTCGCCGCGATGCTTAAACGAGCGGCCGAGAGACCCGATGGTAGACAAGATTCTCGTCGTCGACGACGACCCGACCCAACGCAGGCTTCTGCAAGGCATCTTGGAAAAAGAGGGCCTGTCGGTGCATCTGACCGCGTCGGGCCACGAGGCGATCGATTATCTGGCCTCGCCGGAGAGCAAATCGGTTCGGGTGATGCTGCTTGACCTTGTGATGCCGGAAATCGGCGGCATTGAGGTGCTCGAAAAGATTCGCCCAACCCATGAAAATCTTCCCGTCATTGTGCTGACCGCAAAGGGTGGGATCGAGACCGTGGTGCAGGCCATGCAGGCCGGGGCGAATGATTTTGTCGTGAAACCGGCAAGTCCCCAGCGCCTTGTCGTTTCGATCCAAAACGCGCTGCAGCTGTCTTCCCTGTCCGGCGAGGTGACGCGCCTGAAACGCCAGCGCGCCGGCGTGATGAAGTTTCAGGATCTGATCGCCAAAAGCCCAGCGACCCAACAAGTGGTGCGCCTTGGCGAGCGGGCGGCCAAATCATCGATCCCGATTTTAATCGAAGGAGAAAGCGGGGTCGGAAAAGAGATCATTGCGCGGGCCATCCAGGGCTCGTCAGACCGCGCGGGCCGGCCTTTCGTGACCGTGAATTGTGGCGCTATCCCAGAAAACCTCGTGGAAAGCATCCTCTTCGGACATGAGAAAGGCGCGTTCACGGGCGCGTCTGAAAAGCACCAAGGCAAATTCAAAGAGGCAGATGGCGGCACGCTCTTTTTGGATGAGATCGGCGAATTGCGTCTTGATATCCAAGTCAAGCTATTGCGTGCGCTGCAGGAAAACGAGATCGACCCGATTGGCGCCCGCCGGCCCGTCAAGGTCGATATCCGGCTGATTTCCGCCACCAACCGCGACCTATTGGAGATGGTACGCGAGGGCGGTTTCCGCGAGGACCTCTATTATCGGCTCAACGTTTTTCCGATCAACGTCCCGCCGCTGCGCGAGCGGCCCGACGATATCCCAGACCTCATCCATTTTTTCATCCGCCGGTTTGCCTCCGAAGAGAAAAAACGCGTTGTCGGGATCGAGCGCGAAGCGATGGCGCTTTTGCAAACCTACACTTGGCCGGGCAATGTTCGGCAGCTGGAAAACGCTGTGTTCCGCGCCGTGGTATTGTCGGACGGGGCGGAACTTGGCCTCAGAGACTTCCCACAGATCGCGAAAACGCTCGGCATGTCGCCGCCGCCCCTTCCCCCCCTGGCTTCCGCGCCCTCAGCAAACGGGGCGACCGGCGTCAACGCGGCGGGTGTCGAGGACGTGGCGGATGAAGCGTCTTTCGCCGACCCGAAACCTCATCCGTTTGCCAATGTTCCGCTTGAAGATGACCCCTCCTGCGCCGAAATTACGGTCACCAATCCGGATGGGCATCTGAGGACCCTTGAGGATGTCGAGGGCGATCTCATTAAAATGGCGATCGACCGTTACAGCGGTCAGATGTCGGAGATTGCAAGGCGCCTCGGCATCGGACGGTCGACCCTTTATCGCAAGGTGCGCGATCTTGGCATCGACGTGCGCAATCAGCCGGACATCAACAGCGATGTGGGCCCGAGCGATGCGGGCTCGGGCCTTGCGTGAGGTGTGTGCCGCCGACCTTTCGGGCCGCGCTTTTGGCCTACTTTCCCATCGCTAGGGCAGCGAGATAGCCGGATTAAGGGCCTATTCGTCCATCCCCAGGGCGGCGAGATAAAGCTCTAAGATGGCCTCCATCTCCTGCCGGTCGGACCGATCCATCTTCCGCAAACGGATGACTTGACGCATTACTTTGGTGTCAAAGCCGTTGCCCTTTGCCTCCGCATAAACCTCGCGGATGTCGGCGGCCAGCGCTGCCTTTTCCTCTTCAAGCCGCTCGATCCGCTCGACAAAGGATTTTAGCTGTTGTGGCGCGATCCCGTTGACGGTCGCGGTTTGCAGATGGGTGGCCATGAACGCACTCCTCCAAATTCACCATGCAGCGTGACGCTATCGTGAGCACGAATGGAGAACAACGGTTGACACAAGGTTGTCCACAGGTGACTGCACGATTCGACCCACCCGGTCGCGCCGGCAGGCGGCCAGACCCCTATTTTGGGGCAGATTTTTCAAAGGCGGCTTGTTGCTCCGGTGTTGCTTCGGTCTGGAACTTCGCTTTCCAGTCCGCATACGCCATACCGTAAACGATCTCGCGCGCCGCGTCTTTCGACAGGTCGACACCCTTGTCCGCTGCCGCCTCGCGATACCAGTTTGAAAGGCAATTTCGGCAAAAGCCCGCAAGCGTCATCAGGTCGATGTTCTGCACATCGGTCCGGGCGCGCAGGTGATCGACAAGGCGTCGGAAGGCGGCTGCCTCCAGTTCCGTGCGCAATGCGTCGTCCTGCGCCGCATCGACCGGCGTTGGCTCTTTGTCTGTCATGATTTGTCTCTCCAGATGCGTCAGGTCACGGCTTGAAGCCCTAGCGCTTTTGCCGTCACGGGCCTTTCACCTCACGCGCTTTTGCCGCTCGGCGCGGTTAACGGCAGACGCAGCGAGGAAGGTTAAATACGCCGCCCACGGACTTTGACCTCAAGCAAGCGAATTGCCTCGGCCACGCCATCAAGATGCGGGTTCAGGGTAAGCGCTTTTTCGTAGGCCTCGAGCGCCTGTTTCTCCTCCCCGATTTGGTGGAAAATCGCCCCAAGCCCCTGTAGGGCGCCAAAGTGGCGTGGCTCAAGATTGAGGGTCACGCCGATATCGGCGATCGCCGCATCGAAATCGCCCCGCATGTAATGGACCGTGGCCCGGGTGTGCCAGGCTTCGGCAAAGCCTGGCGCGAGGCGGATAAGGCCATCGAGGAGATCAATCGCTAAGTCTTGCTTATCGTCAGCCACGGCGGCCTCGGCCCGCCCAAAAAGCAGGACTGCCGTGTCGCTTGGCCCCTCGGTCCACGCCTCCCAAATCAGGGCTTCGATCGCCCGGGCTTCAAGCGGCCCTGCAGCCTCTTGGAGTTGGGCGAAATACCCATCGAGGGGCGTTACGCCATCAACGCCACCAACGCCACTAACATCGGTCTCTACGCCTAAACTGGAGCCGCCAAGATCATCGATGCCCCGATCATCTGACGTGGCTGGGCCGGAGAGCGCCAAACCGAAAAGCATTGCGAGCAAAATGGGCCGGATGCGGATTACCATCGCTGCAGTT
>JBCDJA010000003.1:0-20874 GCA_038748465.1 Pseudomonadota bacterium | reverse complement strand
GTTTAAGGACGGCAGGCTGCGGCGCACCAGCCCAATTTGAAGCCGTAGCGTCACCTGAAGACGGCGGCGCGTGTGAGGGTTAAAGGTGCTCCCGCCCGCCGGGTTCGCAGCCAATTGCAGCATGCGTCAGTCGGCATGGTTCCCTTGCCGGTCCGTCCTGTGGTTGTTTTATCAAAACAGCTTAAAGGCATTGTGCCCCGGGCATCGCCGTAGAGTTGGCGCGTTTGGCCTTGCGGGTTACACCTCAGTGTTTGCCAGGCATTCGGGGGGTGAGGCCTGGGGAGCGGCCAGCATCGCGTTGGTGCGTCAATCGCCCTGCAGCGGTGCTTGCCAGAAGCTCTAAAGCCCCCATGGGCCATTGGAGCCAACCATGGGAAGGAAACGACGTGCGGTTCATGATCCAAAGTCTGTTGGCTGCGCTGCTGAGCCTTTGGGCCGCGGCGAGCGCGCAGAGTGAGGAAATTACGGCCGCTCTCATCGATGGTGGCGGGGGCATCGATGGCGCTGGCTTAATGGAAGATATGCAAGCGCGGGGCGCTGATCTGATCGCCTCCCTTAACCTCGACGGCACCCTTGCGGTGGCTCAGCGAGACCAGCGGATCATCTCGGCCAAGGCGCAGGGCTTTGAGATCGCTTATTCGGGGCAGTATGGCCTGGGGCGCGTGGCGCTTGCCTATGATCCGGCGGTGCTAAGCTTTGACCGGTCCTTCGATCTGGTGTCGGCCATGCGCCGCAATTGCGGCCAACTGAATGCCGCTGATTTTCAGCCCCCCTTTGTCAGCCAACTGCGTATCCGGCAAACCGGGCGCCGATTCTGGGTCATGGTGCTTAATGTTCCCGGTGACGATCCGGCGCTTGATCAATGTTTGTCGAGCGCCCTTAACAGCTGGTCCCGAGAGAACACGATCGCTACCATTTTGCTCGCTCATTTCGGCGCGGCCAACCCGCCGCTCGCCGATGCTGAGGCCCAGGCTGCCTATTTGAGCGATATTCGGGCTGATGATGTGTATCGCTGGGTGCAGCCTGAGCGAGGACCGGTTCTCTGTACTGACGATTTGTTTCAAGACCTTGATGATTTCCTCAACCCCGCCAGTCAAGCGGGCGAGGCGCGGGTGCGCTCAGCCCTGCAACTCATGAAGGCCGGCGGCGGTCGCCAGTGGCAGGCCCGGGCGAGCATCGGCCGGTTGGCATCGGCGTGCCAGAGCCAGGGTCTCAGCCACGAGGTGCTTTGGGCAACCGTCGACGTGCGCTAAGGCTGCCGCGTTCTCTACACCAATCGCCGCTTTCGATGCGTTTGGCCCTGGCGATGGGCCCTTGGTAGACATAAACCCAGGGCCGGTCGCCTGACCCGGTGAGCGGGAGACGCACGCGCCGATAGGGCGATGCGGCGACATCGAAGGGATTGTATTCCTCATAAAGATCAAGCTCGTAAAGCAGTTGCGGATCCCGGAGCGCCAGAACGTCCACCTGGACAAGCGGCGGCGTGCCACTCTCGTCCGCAGGGAGAATAAAGCCTGGATAAGCCCCCAGGTGCACGAGCTGTCCCTTAAGGCTCCCTGGGCCGACGAACCGTACGGCAGCGGGGCGCAACACCTTTAAGGCCACCGGATCGCAGCGTCGTAACGTTCCGTAAACAGCAAGCAGCCGGCAGGCGGCCATGTCCTCGCGGCACTGCCTCATGTGGTGCGCGGAGTGAGGCCCTTTGGCCGGTCTTGCCATCCAATGCTCCTTAATCGTGCTCGCCTGAAGGTGCTTTGCGTCCACCCCTCTATTTGGCACTCTAAGGCCAATGGCTTGGCCAATGCCTTGGCACAAAGACTGCGGGTTCGGGCCGACGAGTTTGAGGCAGCGAGTTTGGCAGGCGATCGGGCCCCTTTGGAGAGTTAACGCTGCATGGTCGCAACCTGGATGATTGTCGCCGTTTCTGCGGTCTACCTCAGCGTGTTGTTCGCGCTGGCCCATTGGGGTGACCGGCTTGCAGCCCACCCGGACAAGGCCGGCCCCCTCGGCCGCTTCGTGAACCGACCCCAAGTGCGCGCGACCACCTATGGGCTGACCCTTGCCGTCTACTGCACCACATGGACGTTCTACGGCAGTGTCGGGGTTGCGGCGACGACTGGCTATCATTTTCTGCCGATCTATCTCGGTCCGATCTTAATGCTATGCCTCGGCTATCCTTTGTTCCGGCGCCTGCTTGCCGTCTCAAAACAACACCGTATTACATCGATTGCGGACTTTCTGGCCGCGCGGTATGGCAAGAGCCAGATGATTGGCGTCATTGCCACGGCCATCGCTGTGGTCGGTGCGCTGCCCTATATCGCCCTTCAGCTTAAAGCGATTGCCAACAGCTTTACCATCCTCACGGACGGTGTTGCAGGGGCAGACACCTTCGCCGATCCGGTCGCAACTCCCATTTTGTCGGATACCGCTTTTATTGTCACCATCCTGATGATGGTGTTTACGGTGCTGTTCGGCACGCGCCATGTGGAAAGTACGGAGCATCATCGGGGCATGATGCTGGCCATCGCCTTTGAATCCATCGTCAAATTGCTCGCCTTCCTCGCGGTCGGTTTCGTGATTACGTTTGGTTTTTTCGATGGACCGCGCGCTTTGTTTTCTGAGGTTGCGGCCGATCCGGAGCTTGCCTCGGTCTTTACCTCTGGGATTAACGGGGTGAATTTCGTGGCGACCACGGTGTTGGCGGCTTTGGCCTTTTTGTGCCTTCCCCGACAATTCCATGTAACGGTCGTCGAGAACGCCAACCAGAACGATCTGCGTCCGGCACTTTGGCTGTTTCCGCTCTATCTGGTGCTGATCAATCTTTTCGTTGTGCCCATCGCTATGGCCGGGCTGGTGATGTTTGAGGGACGCAGCGAGTTGGGCGATGCGTTCGTGTTGCTGCTGCCGCTGCAGTCAGGGGATATCGGCCTTGCGCTCTTTGTCTTTATCGGCGGGCTATCGGCAGCGACAGCGATGGTCATTGTGGCGACGATCGCTCTGTCGACGATGGTCTGCAACCACGTGATCGTGCCCATGCTGCTTCGGGAGGCGAGCGTGGACCCAAGCGTTGCCGCCAATGAGCGCAGCCTTAAGGCGATCCGCCGTGTGAGCATCGCCGTTATTTTGCTGTTGTCCTATGCCTATTACCGGTTCCTCACCGATGAGCAGGCTTTGGCGGCGATTGGATTGTTGTCCTTTGCTGCGGCAAGTCAGTTTGCCCCAGCCTTGATTGGCGGGCTTATCTGGAAGCGCGGTACCCGCCAGGGCGCGCTGCTGGGCATGATGATGGGATTTTTCATCTGGGGCTATACGCTGCTTCTGCCGGTCATGGTCCGCGCCGGCGCCGTGCCCAATCAATGGTTTGACCAGGGATTGTTCGGTAACACGCTGCTTCATCCTGAACATTTGTTTGGCGTTGCGGGCCTTGATGGCCTGTCCCATGGCATAATTTGGAGCCTGTCGTTCAACGTCGCCTTTTATGTTGTGTTCTCGTTGCTCAGTGATCGGCGCCAGGTGGATTGGGTGCAGGCGAAAAGCTTTGTTGAAGCGGATGCAGACCGCCAAGCCGCTCTCGATGCGGAGTTTCAATCGGTCAGCCGGGCAGATCTCTTCCGTCTTGCTCAACGTTTCATGGGCGCGGACCGGGCCATTCGCGCCTTCCAAGCCCAGTCGGAGATCTTTGGGACTGACTTTCTGTCCAAGGAGAATGCCGATCCTAATCAAATCCGCGCCACCGAGCGTTTGCTGGCCGGCTCCATCGGGTCGGCCTCGGCCCAGATTGTCATGGGTTTGTCCCTCGGCTCGGGCCGTCTTAACCCGCGCGGTGCGCAAATCTTGCTCGATGAAGCGTCCCAGGCAATCCGTTTCAATCAGGACCTTCTGCATTCAGCGCTTGAAAACATTCACCAGGGCGTTTCGGTGTTCGATAAAGACCGCCGGCTGACCATGTGTAACCGCCGCTATCGGGAGATGCTTGGTCTTCCGCCACGATTGTGCCAGCCCGGTGTACCGCTTGAAGAGATCATCCGTCACCTCGCCCAGGATGGTCAACTGGGCGAGGGAGAGGTCGAAACCTTGGTTGCCGCGCGCTTTGGTGAGCTGCTGACGATGACCTCAACCTCCCTCGATCGGGAAAAGGCGAGCGGGGAGGTGTATGAGATCCGAAGCGATCCGATGCCCGATGGCGGGATGATTGTAACCTACACAGATGTTACCGAGCGGGTTCGGGCGGCTGAAGCCTTGCAAGCGGCCAATGAGGGCCTTGAAAGCCGGGTCGCCGAACGCACGGCCGAGCTTGTGAGCTTGAACGAGGAGCTTGTCGAGGCAAAGGGCATCGCCGAACGAGCGAACGAAACGAAGTCGCGTTTTGTGGCGGCGGCGGGGCACGACCTGTTGCAGCCCCTCAATGCGGCCCGTCTTTTTGCTGCGGCCCTGCGCGACCGGCAAGGCGACACGGCTGCTGCCGGCCCCGTGGCGGACGGGGAGGGTGCCTTTGTCGGAAAGATCGAGGCATCGCTTGAATCGCTCGATGACCTGATGAAAGCCCTTCTTGAAATCTCCAAACTCGATACGGCCGTTCAGACCCCTGATTGGGCCGATTTTGAAATCGCCGAGGTAATGGCCCCGCTCGAAAACGAATTTGCGGCGATCGCAGAGGCTGAAGGCGTGTCCCTTACCGTGATCCGCTCCACGGCGGTCGTGCATTCCGACCGGCGCCTATTGCGCCGTATCCTGCAGAACTTCATCTCCAATGCCGTGCGCTATGCCGCGACCGGCAAAGTTCTGGTTGGCTGTCGCCGGGTCGGCGATGAGGTGTCGATTGAGGTGTGGGATACCGGACCCGGGATCGCCGATGCCGATCTGGAGCGAATTTTTAAGGAGTTCACACGGCTGTCGCCCAACAAAACCGGCGAGGGAAGCGATGCGGGGCGGCGTTTGGGCCTAGGCTTGGCAATTGTTGAGCGCCTGGCGGGACTTTTAGAGCACCCGATCGATGTCAGGTCTGTGCCGGGAAAGGGATCGGTCTTTTCCGTCCGTGTCCCCCGTTCTCAGCGGGCTGCGCCAAGTGTTGAGCCGGCACCGCAATTCGTGCCGCTTCCCGGTCTCTTGCAGGGTGTCTCGGTGCTGTGTCTCGATGACGATGAAGCGATCTTGGAGGCCATGACGGCGTTGCTAAACGGGTGGGGCTGCCGAGCAAGGGCTGTGGCAAGCCCCGCCGCTTTCTTTGAGGCCTTTGATAGCGAACAACCCGATATCGTCATCGCGGATTTCCATTTGGAGGCGGACAGGGATGGTCTCTCCGTCATTGAGGCCATCCGTAACCGGAGCGGCTCGGCGGTCGCATGCATTCTGGCAACCGCCAAAACCGGCGAAGACCTTATTGCCCGCGCCGAGGCGCTTGACTGTCCGGTGCTCAGCAAACCCTTAAAGCCTGCCCGCCTTCGTGCCTTGATGACGAACCTTTTATCGCCGTCGACAGCGCATCGTCAGGCCGGCGAATAAGCCCATCGCCGTGCAATCGCGGGACGGCGAACACAACCAAGTCACGCTGCAGGGGCGCCGGTCGAGTGCAAAGGCCAAACAAACAAAGACGTGTCGGCTAATTGCCAGGCGTGCCTAATTGGCGAGGGACGCAACGCTTGCCGATTGGGGCGGGTTCAGCAGCGGCGCGGCGGTGATCACGGCTTGGGTGCGATTATCCACCTCAAGCTTTGCCAGAATCGCCGACACATGCGCTTTCACAGTCGCCTCTGAGATCCCTAATTCGTGGGCAATCTGCTTGTTGAGTTTCCCTTCCCCAAGCATGCCCAGTACACGGACTTGTTGCGGCGTCAAGCGAGACATTTTTTTTGACAAGTCGTCGGCAGGCTGCGTGCCATCCAAACTCGCCGCTTCGAAGGCCGCCGGCGGGGCCCAAATCTCGCCGTTGAGAATTTTTGTGATCGCCAATTTGATGGTGTCCACCGATGCTGATTTCGGTAGAAAACCAAGCGCGCCATGTTGGATCGACATGCGCATCACCGTCGGCTCTTCCTGCGCGGATACTATGGCGATCGGCAGGTCGGGAAAGCGGGTGCGTAAATGGAGAAGGCCGGAAAAGCCCTCAACCCCAGGCATATGCAGATCGAGCAATAGGAGGTCGGGCAAGTCCCCACCGCGCAGCAAGCTTTCAATCTTCGAGAGCGAGTCTGCCTCAGCGCAGCGCGCGCCCGGAAAGGCGCTTGTGACAGCTTGGCGAACCGCACCGCGAACGAGTGGATGGTCGTCTGCGATAAGGATGTGGGGCATTTCCATAGCGACCTCTTTCTACTTTAGTCGCACGGTATGGCCCCACCCTAGTCGACGCAAGGGAAATACTCAGTAGTCAAGCAATGTATTAGTGTGCAGTGCAATGAATTTGCCTGGTACCGGGCGATTTACCAGCAGTCTAAATGGTTTGAGAGCGGTGCAGCGCGGTAAAGCGAGGCCGCAAGTATCCGCTAGTATAGCGCTCGACTTTTACGCGTAACGGTCGCGCTTGCCGGCTCCAATCGTCATGGACGAGACGTCGATCCAGCCCTGTAATTCTTCTTCGACGAGGGTCTGGATCAGGGCCATACCGACATCGGAATCGTTCAGGCACGGAATGTGGGCAAAGTGCTCGCCGCCGCCTTCGAAAAACGTTTCACGCACGCCAATGTCGATCTCTTCTAAGGTCTCGACGCAATCGACGCTAAAGCCGGGCGTTGCGATCATAAGGCGTTTCACCCCCTCTGCCGCCAACTCCTCGACCGTTTTGTCCGTATAGGGCTGCAGCCACTCTTGAGGCCCGAAGCGCGATTGAAACGTAAGCATGATGCGCTCGCCGAGATGGGGCAGGCGCTCACGCAAGAGCCGTGCGGTCTTTGCGCAATGGCAGTGATAGGGATCGCCCTTAGCGAAATAGGATTTGGGTAATCCGTGGAAGGATAAAAGCAGGCGTTCCGGCGTCCAATGCGACCCAGCAATGGCAGCCTCGATGGATTGGGCAAGCGCCTCGATATAGGCCGGGTGATCGTGGTAGGCGGGCAGGGTGCGAATGGCCGGCTGCCAACGCAGTTTGGTGAGCTTGCGGAAGGCTTGATCATAGGCTGTGGCCGTTGTGGTGGCGCTGTATTGGGGATAGAGCGCGGCCAACAGGATCCGGTTGCAGCCAGCCTCAACCATCGCGTCCACCCGGTCACGAATGGCCGGGGTGCCATAGCGCATCGCCCAATCGACGAGGATCGGACTGTCGTCTCCGCCGAATGCAGCTTGCAGCTTCTCGGCCTGGCCGCGGGTGAAATAGCGCAAGGGCGATTCGTCGGTGTCTTGCCGCCAAATCTCTTTATACGCCTCACCGCTTTTGCTTGGGCGGAAGGTGAGAATGATGCCCTGCAGGATGGGTTGCCAAATGGCTTTCGGAACCTCAATGACGCGCGGATCGCTGAGGAACTCGCCGAGGTACCGGCGCATGGACCGATAATCCGTCCCGTCGGGCGTCCCCAGATTGAGCAGCAAGACGCCAATCTTGGGCTTTTGAACGGGGGGATGGTCGGCCGGCAATTTCGGGTCCACGGGCCGTGCAAAAGGCTCAGCCGCGGTCTCGATTTCCGGGTCGATTAAAACGGTGGCTTGACTATGAGACATTTTCCCTCCGACCTACCGCAGCGGTCATGATAGCGCGGCCAGTCGCGTGTTTCCCGGCGCCGCATGGCCAAGCGTTGCCCCACCGAGGGATGCACCGCTCTGTGTTGCGTATCCTAGC
Source organism: Pseudomonadota bacterium (assembly GCA_038748465.1). Classification (GTDB taxonomy): domain Bacteria; phylum Pseudomonadota; class Alphaproteobacteria; order M2410; family M2410; genus JBCDJA01. Next base: position 13,109 of record JBCDJA010000003.1, on the reverse strand, counting down.
GTTTCAAGGCCTGGAGGGCGGGGCTTCCCGACCTCCAGCACGTCACACCAGCGTCCTATCCCGGTCGCGAACGAAGGAGCGCCATGCCCAAGCTGACCTCTGAGACATACGCAGAACTCTACAAACGGTTCAACGCGCCGGTCGCCGCGCGACACGATTGCGGCCGGTATTGCGCGCCCCTGAATGGCGGGACGCCCGTATGCTGCGATCCGGGGCATGCCATACCGATTGTCGCGCGCGAGGAGTGGCGGCTTTTGAAAGCTCGGACAGACCTGTGGCGTCGCTTCAAACCCTTTGACGCTGTCAGCGAGGACATTGTCCACTCTCTCGATACCTCCTGCATCGCCGTCGAATGCCGCGGCGCCGCGTTTTGCGAACGGCAAAACCGATCACTGGCCTGCCGCACCTTTCCATTCTTCCCCTATATAACACGTGACGGTCGAGTTGTGGGGGTTTCGATCTACTGGACGTTTCGAGATCGATGTTGGATCCAGTCGCGGCTCGACGCCGTGGACCCGGCCTTTGTCGCTGAAATGCTCGCAACCTATGAGACAGTGTTTCAGGCCGATCCGGACGAGCGGGTGCCGTTTGTCGAGCAATCGGCATCGATGCGGCGGGTGTTCTCCCGCTGGCGCGAGCCCATTCCCGTCCTCACGGCCGACGGCGCGTTTTTGAAAGTGCGCCCGAAAAGCGGCGGTGCGCTCGAACCGGCATCGGTCAGCGATTTTGCCGCCCATGGGCCCTTTGTCTCAAAAGCGGCTTACCGGAAAGCGGCACGGGCCCTGGGGGCCAGCGCAAAGGCTGTGCGTGGTGTCTTAAGCCAAGCCTTTGACGATCCAGGCAAATCGCCCGTCGCGCCGGAACCGCTTCGGACCGAGAGGGTAAAAAATGTTTGAACGTCACAGTGACCTCCCCATGTAAGGGGAGCTGGACGAGGGGTTAATCAAAAAGGAATGACGAATGCTTCGCATGATCCAACAATCCGTTTGGATGGGGGCTCTGCTTGCTGTGATCGGCTTTGTTGCGCTCCCGGCGAGTGCGGCGGAACCGGTTGAACCTGTGCTCAAGGCCTCGGTGACTGGGGCGAGCGATCTCTACGAAGCCGGCATGCGCGATGATCTCGACCGTTTCTTAGAGGGGCTGTTTGCCCAGACCAAGTCCGGCGATCCGGCAATGACCGTGGCCTTCGGTACGAAAAACGAGGGCGATGCCTGTCCGGCTCCTCCGGCTTGCAACCTGATCGGCCATAAGGCGTGCAACACCCGCCAGCTCGAAAACGGCTGTGTCACCTGGGATTGTTGCCCGTAACGATTTTCTGCCACGCGGCATGAACGGATCTGCCGTTCATGCGTCGTTACTGTAAGCACCTGACCCAAACGTACCCACGATCTGACGTTCCCGCGATCGGCCTTAACCGCGATCTTACGGGGGCGGCAACGCCAGCACCGCCGTAGAGCCTGCACCCTTCATTGACAAGCGCCAATCTGTGACCGGCGCTCGTCTTTGAAACGTGACCCCACCAGGGTTCGCATGCGATGACGGTGTGAGGCAGGCTGTGTTAGGGTCTGTTTATGGTAAAACCTCGCGCATGACGATGCGAGCCAGGCTGGAGGGGAAGCCGTGGAGCAGGACGCTGTAGCTGCCGCGCAAGACATCACAGTTTTCGGTGTATTCGGCGCCAACGTCACCCAGCCGGCCTTTTGGGGTGGGGTCTTATTCATCGCGCTGTTTGCGTTTTCGCGCTTTGTGAGCCAATCGCCGCAGCTTGGCTATTTCGATCCACCGATCGCAAACCGGCACTACACGACGCGGTTTCGCTATTATCTGGCCGCCGCGGTGTATGTGCTGTTCCTCGTGCTGGTCTATTCCTCGCTTGTGTTTGTCCAGTCGTTTCCGGATGTGATCGAACGGCTGGGGCCGCTCTTACCGCTTGAAGAAGTGATGTCGGTCCGCACGGGATTCGCGGCCGTTGTCATGGCCGTCATCCTGACCGTGTTCGTCATCCCCGCACTTAGGCCCCTCGCGGCGATCGACGAGAAAGTGCGCGATTATCTGCATAACTTTGCCTCGGTGCCCGAGAAAGCTTGGATGATTGCAAGCCAGCTCGTGGAAGGGGTGGATGTCGCGCGCTTTGCCAATGATTCCCGCGTGCTGGCGATCCCGCCCGAATTGGTCGAGGACGATCGCTGGTCCGACCCGCGCGTCTATCTGGCGCTGCGCAAGCGGATCGAAACTATGGCCTCGCCCGGCCAACAGGGCCTCCCGCGCTATCGCCGCTTCTTTTCGCGGTTCCGCCCAATCCTTGATCGGCTCGATGAGAGCTTTGATATTCTGCATGGCGAGTTGCAGTTCACGGCCGCCAACCGGGCCTTTTATGAGCGGGAGATGACGAAGATCGTCGAGCGGCTCGGGCTCTTGTTCGCCTGCGCAATTTTGGCCGGCGAGGAGGACGAGTATAAAGCGTCGGTCCTTATGCGCGACAAACTCAAAATTCGCGATGCGGATGTGCCGCAATTCCGGTTCGTGCCTGCCCAGATTATCTGGGCCGTTATCATTATCAGTGTCTCGTCAATCCTTGGGATCGGGTTGGCGGCAGGTATCGTGCGGTTTGCCGACCAGACCCGCCTTGTCGAATCGGTGGCCGTGAGCGGCACTGGCGGGCAAGTTGGCTCGTATCTCGCCGATGCCAATTTCGTGGAGATCATGTCCATCGTCTCCGACATGATGCTCTTTTCGCTGCAATGGAGCCTTGTTACCGTTCCGTTTTATCTGATGCCCCTCGTGCTGGCCGTTGGTGTACAGATGTACATCTCAGACCGTAAGCAATACGGCCTCGGCGGGGACTTTAATGAGCGATTGTTGGCGACGGCGTTTACGTTTGTGTTCGCCTTTATGATTGCGGTTCTGCCCATCGTGCTTGCGGCCTCCTTCACCGTTGGCGATCAGATCGAGCAGACCCAGCAAGTTAATCTTGGTACGATCTTCCCCTGGGCTTTTGCGCCGACCGTGTTCGCAACTGTGTTTGTCTTCCTGTCTAACCGCTCTCTGACCGGCTCGCGTTTTGTTAATTTTTTCGTCGATTTCACTTTGCTCGCCACCGCGACGGGGCTTGCGAACTATCTCGGCGTCCACACCTACTTCTTCAACGTCGAATTGCCTTTCGCCGATATCCGCCAGCAAGTCCTGGATGGAACGCTGTCTGCGCAAGAGGGCTTGAGGCGCATTGCGGCTCTGCAAGAGCAAATGGGCCAGACGGACAATCCGTTGTCGGAAATGCCAAAGGACTTCACGTTGCTCACCTTCGCCTTGCAGGCTGCCTTCACCGGCGGCTTCCTGGGGGCCTTGACGCTCTTCCGTTCACGTCAACGTCTGGGCAAAACCAGGGCAGCCCACTGGGCGCACGATGAAGGCGAGGCCCACACCAACGCCGTGTGAGGGCTTGCCGCGCCGGCCAGGGCAGCGTGGTCACACACTCCTTGCAGCACGGCCTTCGCTAGCGTGAGCGGGGCCGACGGCCTGGGCGAGCGCCATTGCCCATGTCGCACCCTTGAACCCCACCCGTAACATCGGTGCGCTGGCCTTAAGCGGGTCCGGTGTACGCCGTTGAAAACGTTGGGAAATCATCCTTGCACGGCACAGGGTGACCGATAACGCATTGAAAACAAATGAATTTCGCTTGACACTCAATCCGGCGCCCGCCTTCTTTGACACGCCAGGGTGGAAGACAACCCGCTCTAAACTGCCGAACCGGGGGTACCATTGGCGACAGGAAGGCGGCCATCCAAGCGTGCCGCACGCAAGGCCGAAACAAATAAAAAACTGATCCAAGCCTCTTGGGACCTGTTTGCTGAAAAAGGCTTCGACAATGTCACCGTCAACGACATTGCCAACGCAGCCGGTGTGTCTCGGCGAACCTTTTTTCGGTATTATCCGAGTAAAGAAGCAGTAATTTTTTATCTCCACACAGACCATCTGGCTCTGTTTCGCCGTCTGCGCGAGGAAGCGCGGGGCAAACCCGATCTTGGCCGGGCGGATTTTTACCGCCTGCTGCTTGAGGTCGGCAAAAGCTGTGTGCGGGAGCGGGAGAATTTCTTCCGTGCGCACCGATTGATCGGCACCTCCCCCGCCTTGGCGGCAAAAGACCGGTCCTTCGATGGGGATTGGGAGCAGGAGATGCTGGGCGCGCTCAAGCAATTCGGCACCCTGCCAGAGGGCTTGCCCGACGCGCATATGCGCCTTCAAGCAGCGCTCCTCGTCGGGGGGCTGCATGAGGCAGCGCGCTTGTGGTGTCAAAGCGGCGGCAAGCATCGCCTGTTGTCGTTGGGGCGGGTCGTGGTGAGGCTCGTCGAGCGTCAGTGACCCCTAAAGGCTTGGGGCGCTGCTTCCCGTGACAAGGCTCAACCGCTTGACAGGGCGTAGGGAAGCGGCTTTGACGGGCCAATCCCTTGAAGCGCGGATCCAAACCATAAGGCGTCCCCGTTGAGCCAACCTGACATCCGAATTTTCGGCGCCGGTATCATCGGCCTGGCGCTCGCCTTCGAGCTCACCGAGGCCGGCCTGAGTGTTGTGCTGGTGGAGCCGGGCGAGCCCGGCCGCGGGGCAAGCTGGGCCTCGGGGGGTATGCTTGCACCGGGGCTCGAATTTGAGCCGGATTGCCCGGCCCTCAATCGCTTTAACGCGGCAAGCGCGCAAGCTTGGCGGGGCTTCGCCCGGCGGCTCGAGGCGGCGTCCGGCCAACGGATCGACTATCGCGCGGCAGGCGGCCTTGAGATCGCGCTCCAGGATGGCGAGCGCCGTTTGCGCGACCGTTACGAAACCATGCGCGAGGGCAGGGTGCCGGTGCGTTGGCTAGAGCCCGCGGAGGTCAGACTGCTTGAGCCCGGGCTTAGCGGCTCTGTGCGTTGCGGGCTTTTGGCGGAAGACGATGCGCAGGTCGACAGCCGGCGCGTCATTCGCGCGCTGCTTGCAGCGCTAGCAGATCGGCGTGTGGCGCGGGTTCGGCCCGATGAGGCCCCAGAGGCGGGGCGAACGGTGCTTGCCGCCGGCGCTTGGTCGACCGCTGCTGCGGGCTGCCCGCCCGGCCCTCCGGTGCGACCGGTTAAGGGCCAAATGGTGGCCCTTCAGCCAAGCGACACGTCGATTGGGCAAAGCCCCTGGCCGTCTCGGTTTTTTTGGGGCCCGGACGTTTATGTCATCCCGCGCGAAGATCGGGTGCTGATTGGCGCCAGCGTCGAGGAGGCGGGCTTTGATACGACGGTCACCGCAGGCGTCGTTGCGGGCCTCATCGATAAAGCGGCAGCGCTTTTTCCCTCCCTCAGGCATGCGCGTTTTGTCGATGCGTGGTCCGGTCTCAGGCCCGCGACAGACGATCGCCTGCCCGTGATTGGGCCGCTTGGCGAGGGCGCGCTCATCATCGCGACGGGCCATTATCGCAATGGCATCCTTCAGGCGCCGCACACGGCCCGGATCATCACGGATTATATCTTGAATGGAACCTATAAGGACGAATTTGCCGACTTCGGCCCCCAACGGTTCGACACGCTGCAGCACGCGGCACGGGGATGACGGGCTTGAGGCACCGGCCATTGGGGTGCTGATGTGACAGATCCGGCCACGCAGATAGTCGTCTTGATTGCGGGCCTGTTGCTTGCCGCAGGTTTGATCTCGGCCCTGGCAAAACAAACCCGCCTGCCTGAAACCGTCTATTTGACCGTCTTCGGCCTCTTGATCGGCGGGCTGTTACGCCTTCTGGGCGAGGGGGTTGGCGATGGGTGGATGTGGCTTGCCCCGAACGATCCCTTGCCCCTGTCATCAGAGGCGTTGCTGTTCATCTTTCTACCGCCGTTTTTGTTTGCCGCAGGACTTCAGATCGATGTGCGCCGCATGCAAGACGATGTCGTGGCCGTCATCGTGCTGGCCGTGCTGGCCGTCATCGTCTGTACCCTGGTTGTCGCGGTTTCGATTGAGCTGGTGGTCGAGGTGTCGATCCTGCTCTGCTTCCTCTTAAGTTCGATCGTTGCCACGACCGATGCGGCTGCAATCTTGTCGGTGTTTCGCGACCTGGGGGCCCCCCGGCGCTTGACCACGCTGGTGGAGGGAGAGAGCCTGTTTAACGATGCGGCGGCAATTGCCATCTTCTCTGCGCTGATTAGCTTTGTGGCTCAGGGATTGAGCCCCCCACCGCTTACCTTTCTCACCCTCTTTGTCACCCAGCTGCTTGGCGGCCTTTTGGTGGGCTTTGCCGTGGCAAGGCTTATCGTTTGGCTGGTGCGCCTTATTGAAGACGTGCCGCTTGCCGAGATTTCCCTCACGATTGCCCTGGCTTATCTGTCCTATTTCGTTGCCGAGGGCGTTTTTAGTGTGTCCGGCACGATCGCGGTTGTCACCTCGGCCATCGTGTTCGGGCTTGACGGGCGGACCGCGCTTAGCCCAGGGGCCTGGCGCAATCTTTCTGCCATTTGGGAAATCCTCGATTATTGGGCGACGGCCCTTGTGGTGCTCTTGGTTGCGATCGCGATGCCGCTCGTTGTCGATGGGCTGCGGGCGAGCGATTTCGTGGTCCCTCTCGTAATTTTTGTCTCGGCGATTGTTGCTCGGATCATTGTGTTGTTCGGGCTCTTTCCTCTGCTCTCACGCCTGTCGCTGTTTGAGCCGGTGTCGATGCCGTTTCGTCTTATCCTCACCTGGGGGGGATTGCGCGGTGTGGTGACGATCCTTCTCGCGCTTTCGGTGTTGGATGTACCGATGCTGGGCGGGCAGGAGGCCCAGCGGTTTTTGCTCGTCTCGGCCGTACTTTACGTCCTTCTAACCCTGCTCGTGCAGGCAACGACGCTGCGCCCCTTGATGCGCCTTTTAAAACTCAACAAGCTTACCCCCGAAGAAGAAGCCTATTTGCAGCGCTTCCGTCGACATCTTTCCCAGCGGGTGGTCGCTGAAAGTGAGGAGATCGGCACGGCCGCCCCCAAACATGCGCTCCCCGCTGAGGGGGGCCTTGAGGCGGCGCCGGACCGCGCATCGCGCAGGGCCGATGGCGAGCCCAACGAGCTGCAAGTCGCCCTTGTGCTGCTCGCAACCCATGAGCGGGAACTTTATTTCAATTATTTCAGCCGAGGGATTATTGGCAGGCGCCTTGCTGAAAGTTTGCGTACGGATGCAGAGCGTGTCCTTGAGGGGGCTCGGTCAGACGGTGCGCAGGGCTATATGCAGAACGCTTTAAGGGGGCTTACCTTTGGGCCCTGGTTCGGCTTCGCGCAGAGGGTGTTGAATTGGACCGGCTGGGAAGGCCCCCTAAGGGCCCGGCTGGCCCGACGCTTTGAAATGAGCGCGGTGAAACTTCGGGCCTTCAGCACGCTCAAGCACTTCGCGGCCGGCGATATTCGCCCTGTGGTCGGCGAGGATATTTGGCTTCGGATCGATGAGCTGATCGATACGCGCGCCAAGGCCGTTGCCGAGGCGCTTGAGGGCATGCGGCTGCAATTTCCGTCCTATGCGGAGGACTTTGACCGGCATTTTGCGGGCCGTGTTGCTCTGGGACTGGAAAACGCGGCCCTGCGAACCGAATGGGAACGCGCGGTCATCACCCGCGAAATGTATGACGACCTGGAGGAAGACCGGAGGCGCAGGCTTGCCAGCCTGAGCTCCAGCCCGACCTTGGATCTCGGGATCCGCCTGACAAGCATGTTACGCCGTGTCACCCTTTTTTGCGATCTCACCCAGCCCCAATTGGAGGCGCTGGCGCGGCGATTACAGCCAGCCTTTATGGTTCCGGGCGAGACTATTATTCGGGAAGGGGAGGCAGGGCGCTCGATGTTCTTCATCGCCTCGGGCACCGTGTCGGTGGAGCGGGGGGCGGAAAGCTTCCGCCTGTCCACGGGCGATCATTTTGGCGAGGTGGCGCTTATCTCAGGGGAGGCGCGTAACGCGACGGTGCGGGCGGAAGGGTTTGGGCAATTACTCATTCTCCGCCGGCGCGACTTTGCGGCCGTGTCAGCCAAAGCCCCGGAACTGCGTGCCGCGATTGAGAGAACGGCCCAATCGCGTCATTGACTTAGCCCGGCACTGACTTTGCCCGGGACTGACCTTGCTCGCTATTGACGTTGATCGCTGTCGACCTTGCCTGGGAGTGTCGCCCGTTAAGCGCCGCCTTCGCGTGTCAGCGGCAAAGGCCCGCGGCTCTAGAACCACTGGTCCTCATTGAAAACCCCCGGCGTTTCATTGCCGGCGCCGCCACCGCACGCGCCATAACCGGAGCGCCAGCCCAAGCGGTAGTTCTCGTTGGTGTCGTAAATTGCCTCGTTCCGCACGACCTGCTGATCAAGGCCATTGGTCCGCTCGTTCGCGGTCCGACACCCATCTGCATAGCCGTTTTGGTAAGACGCGGTTTCCACAACCTGCGGGTCGACCGCCGGAGAGACACAGGCCGCTACGGCCAACAGGGCACCCAGAGCAAAAAGTCGCTTCATCACACTGCTTTCGGTCACCAGAGGGACACGAGGTAAGACACTAGCACCCGACATCAACACGATTCGAGGCCTAAACCCGTGTACTTGAACAGCCGGTTAGCGCCCAGTGATCTTTTCGCACAACGTTTCTTAACCTCTTTTTCAGGACGTCGGACCTAGACTTTCGCCCTCTTGCCCCCAGCGGGGCAGGTCTCAGTCCGGGGTTTGCGATGGCTCAAAGCCCTTCATTCGATGGGGTCGTTCAGGGGCTCGCACTTCCCGATGCGGATGGCGAGGCCGAAACCCGCGTTCCCCCTACCGCACAGCCTTATTTGGCGCGGACGATCCGCCATCTGTCGGATTTGCTGTTCCTGCCCCAGGGGCGCTTGTCGCGTGATGCGGTGCGCCTGATCGACGATGTGTTGGGCCGTCTGATCCCCTATGCATCGCTGGATTTGCGGTGCCGGCTTGCCCAGCGGTTTGCTGGACTAGCGCACCCGCCGCGCAACATTGCCCGGGCACTGTTGCACGATCGCATCGAAGTCGCGGCGATCCTGCTCACGTCGCCGGCTCGCTTTAACGAGGTCGATCTTGTCCATGTGGTCAGCCACGGCTCGAGCGAGCATGGACGCTTGATCGCCGTGCGGGAGGATTTAACGAGTGCCGTAGCGCAACGGCTTGCGATGGCCCGCAGCCGCGAATTCTCCCTTGCGCTTTTGCGCAACCATAGCGCCGATTTCGGTCGGCCCGAATTTGAGTTGATCATCCGTCATGCGCTGGATTGTGAGGAGATTTGGGACGCGCTCTTGGACCGTCCAGAACTGCCGAACGATTTGGCGCTCCATTTGTTTTGGGTTTTTGACGGCGCGCGGCGCTTTCGCTTGCTGAAGCGGTGCATGGCCGATCTGTCTTTGATCGACGAGCTCATGACCGATGAGGCGCTCACCACGGTTGCGCAAATCGATCCGCTGGTGTCCGATGCCATCAGACCACTGCAGAAAATTAAGCCCTTTAGCACAACGGAGGCAGCCCGCCTTAAAACGTTGGCTCTGGCCGATAGCCCAAAGGACCTTATCGATTTCCTTGAGGAGCGACTTGCCCTGTCGCGCGATTTCTTAGTGCGCGTTGTCCAAGATGTGGAAGGCGAGGCGTTTGGCATTCTTGCCAAGGCTTGTGCGTTGCCGCGCGATCAATTTGTCCTGCTTCTGGATGTTTTGTTTCCAAAGCGCGCCGCAAAAGAGGAGCGCGAGCGCGGGGCTGGCCTGTTTTTCGATACCCTATCGTGGGACCATGCCGATAGTGTGGTGCGAACCTGGGATCTCGGGATCCGGACGGCAGAGCTTGATGACCGCAGCGACGAGGCGGGCGGGCTATGAGTTCAGCCCTTGCCACCGCATTTGCCGCCCATGGCTTGAACGAGGCAGCCCTTGCCCAGATCATGGACAAGTCTCCCGATGCGTTGTTCACGACGATCCTCTCCTTATCGAAACTCGCGGGGCTTTCCGTTGAGGAGCGCGCCATTTGCGATGGATTGCTCGCGAAGATCCTTCCCAAAATTGGGCCAAGCGAGCGGGCGGCCTTCGCCGAAACAGTTTCGGCGGCCGATCGTCCGAACCCCGCGCTTATCACAGCCCTCGCCAAGGCCGATCCGGACATCGCCAAACCCTTGGTGTTTCACAAAGGTCTGACAACGAACGATCTGGGAGATCTGATCCGGAAAGGCCCCTCTGATCTTCAAGCAGCGATCGCGACCCGCAAACACCTTAAGGCAGAGACGATTGACACCCTGCTTGATGAGGCAAACCCGGCAGCCCTTGTCGGCCTTGTGAAGAATACAACCGCCCAATTTACCCAGGCGAATTTTAGCCGGGCCAAGGACAAGGCCGCCGACCACCCGCCCCTCCAGGCCGCGGTTCTGTCGCGCACGGACCTGTCTCCGGTTGTGGCCCACGACATGTTTTGGGATACTCATCCCGTCCTGCGCCCGCTCGTGTTTCAAAAGCACTCGATCGATCCCGGCAATATCGAACGTGTTATTGCCGATGCTGTTGAAGATGGGTTGTTTGATTGCGATCCTGCCGATCTGCTGCGCATGTTTAATCTGGCAACGTCGGGCAAAGGGCGTGTGCGCGTGGACAAACTCGTTTCGGTCATTGAAGATCGTCAGCTAAAAGATTTTATGCAATTACTGGCCGCACTCACTGGCGCGGCCCCCTCCATCGTGTCGCGCATGGTGCAGGATACATCAGGCGAGAGCCTGGCCGTTGCCTGCCGCGCGCTTGACGGGGATCGTAGCGAGTTTACACGCATGTTTCTGGAGGTGAGCTTTTTGAATTCCGGCGAAGCCAAACCCTTAAGTGCCATTGAAAAAGCCGGACGCGTGTTTGACCATGTCGATCCGGAGCGGGCGCGCTCGGCCATCGGCATCTGGAATATCAGCCAGCAGATGGTCAAGCAGACGCCTCAGGGCGTGGCGACGCAAGACCCAGCTCCCAGCGCGCAGCCTGCCGACGACGTGTTTGAGATTTAGCCTCGCGCGCCACTCGGTTCAATTTTGTCGAAGATTTGAGCCTCGCTGGTAGAGCCCTCTTAACAAAACCTTTTCACAGGTCCTTAAGCCGTTGGACTTATCGTCATGGTGTCCCGTCCTTGCACCTTATGAGGTGGGCTGAGCGAGGCGGGGTTGAGTGTCGAGAGATAGGGCTGGAGGGCGGCGCCATGCTGCATACGATGCGAACCATCGTTTTCGCGTCCCAGAAGGGTGGATCCGGCAAGACCACCCTTGCAGGGCATATTGCGGTGCAGGCGGACATGAGCGGCTTTGGGCCGGTTGCGCTGATCGACACCGATCCCCAAGGAAGCCTCGCAAAATGGTGGAATGTGCGAGAGAAGGAAACGCCGGTTTTTGTGCAATCGGTGTTTTCAAATCTCTATGCCGACCTTGAGACCATCCGCCAGGAAGGCTTCAAGCTCGTTGTCATCGATACACCGCCCGCGGTGACCCGTGCCATCGCCGAGGTCGTGAGCTATGCCGACCTGGTGGTCCTGCCGACCCGGCCCAGTCCCCATGATCTGCGCGCGGTTGGGCCAACGGTGGATATCGTGGAGGGCCGTAAAAAGAACATGGTCTTTGTGATCAACGCCGCGACCGCTCGCGCCCGCATCACCTCCGAGGCCGCTGTTGCGCTCTCCCAGCACGGCACCGTCGCGCCGTCCTTCGTGCATCAGCGGGTCGACTTTGCTGCCAGTATGATCGATGGACGCACCGTTATGGAAACCGATCCCACAGGGCGCTCGGCCCGGGAAATCCGTGAGCTGTGGGGATATCTCGGCGACCGGTTGCAGAAGACCGACATGATGGGAAGCCGGATGGCCGATACGCAGCGCGCCTCCCTGCGCAGTTCCCTTAATGCCTTAGGGCGCCGCGCACCGTCGTTCGGCCGCCGGGTCCTGCAATAGTTTGTGGGGAGCAAGCCCATGTCAGCATCCCGAGAGAAGAGCCCCAATGGCGGCTCGCGCCCGAAATTTGCCTCGTTGACCGCCGGGTTGCTGGCGCGCAAGGGCGAGGCAGTGCCAGCGGCGGCAGGCTTTACGGCAGAGGCCATGGCCCAGCACATTCCAAGCCGGCCCGTTGAGGCCGCTCCGGCCCCGGTGACCGATCGGGCCACAGCGAGCGACCGGCCCGCGCCGGCGGCGCCTGTCGCGCCGGCCGAGCTGGCCGCGCCGGCAGAGAGTCTGACCCCCAACGCGCCCCATGCCGCGCGCGGGGCGGAGAGCCCGGCTTCTAAGGCCGCTTTGAAACTCCCAGCCGATCAGCCGCGTTCCGCGCCTCCGCCGGTTCGGCCCCATTTGACTGTCCATCGCCGCCGGCCCCCAACCCTGTCGGACGCCGCCCAGTCGGACGCGGCCCTGTCGCACGCCGGTGCACCGATCCCTGCGCCTGGGCCCCAAGCGCACGCGCAGACCAAGCAATCGGCCGAAAGGCAAGCGCTGCCGGAGCAAGGGCAGGGGGGCCGTTCGCCCGCCAAAACCCCAGCGCCGCAAATCCAAGAGGTGGACAGGACCGCCCAGGCGCTACAAGCGCAATTGGCAACGGCGTTCATCGCTCCCCAAAGGCCTCCCCAGCAGGCCCCTAAGCCGGCAGAAAAGTCGGCCGAAAAAACGGCGTCGACGGCGGCTGATGTCCGGCCTTCCGCCCCGCCTCAATTGCAGACGCTTAAGCCGGTCAAGCCTGCCGGGGGCGACGTGACCCCGTTTCCAGCACCGGCACGACCTGTTGAGGCGGCCCCTGCAAAAGCCCCAAATCGGAGGCACGCCATGACGTTGAGGATCGACCCTGAGCGCTATGTGCGCCTTAAAATTGCTGCGGCTAAGTTGCGCAAGACCAGTCAATCGATCCTGACCGAGGCGCTCGATCAGTTTTTGGACGATCTTGATCCGGCTGTTTGCGACAGTTGCGACTGTCTTGGAACGACAAACCGCAGCAATCAGGGTTAGGCCCATGCGGACGGCATCGGGCCTGCAACCGCATCGCAACCCTATGCCAGCCTAAGAGACTTCCCCCAATAGCATCAGGGACTTGCCGCGCGCGGCCCGGCGTGTCAAACATCGCGGCCTGACCCCGGGTGAAGCGCACCGGCACGCCCGGCCCCCACGCCTCGGCCTGCC
>JBCDJA010000002.1:0-25240 GCA_038748465.1 Pseudomonadota bacterium | reverse complement strand
CGGCATGTTCTGCCGGATTGAAGGTTGAAAACGAGGTCAACAAAAGCGCCGGCACCAGCAGCGCCAGGTAGGGCGGCTCATGGCGCAGGGCAATGTAAATCGTCGGGATTGCCACCAGCACGCCGACCGCGTGAATGAGGGTCTCCCCTTCGCCCGTTAAGGCGAGCGCCAAAGGCACGCCTGCGATTGCCGCGTAAAACCCCAGCCGGTGCCAGCGAAACCGCCCCTCATGCATGAGTGGGACCGCGCCCGGTGCCGTGCCCTCGCTGACCCACCGGCGCAACAGCGGCAGAACCCAGATCCACAAGGTCGGGCCCAGCAACAACAGACCCAAAAAATCGCCGAGAATAAAATCGGCGGAAATCCCGAACAGCCCCTCGTGCTGCCAGCCCTCAGGCGGGGTGCGCTCGATGCCCCAGGCTGCAAACACCGGCAGAATCCAAAGCGCCTTGAGGAGGCAGGTTAAAAGCCCGGCAATGCCGGCAGCGATGGCGCCGCGCAGCCGAGAGAAGCGAAGGTTGGGCCGTTTCACCAGCGCGACCGCCACCATGACGCTCGCCCATCCCACAAACACCGCATAGGCCACCTGCACGAGGCTCAGCGTGCCTTCCGGCGCAAGCAGGGGATAGGCGAGGAGACCGGCGAGGGCGTGGGGCGCCAGAGCCCGCCAGCCGAGCCAACTCACAAACACAAAGGTGAGCCCCGCGGTGGGGAAAAACAGGCTCACCTCCCCATGGCCCACCACCTGATAGCCCAGCCAGTCACACGCAAAGTGGAGGGGGAAATAAGCCGCGAGGGCAATCGCAAGCCGGCCTTTGTTGATCTGCACCCCCGGGGGCGGCGCAAGGACGGCCTTTTCAAGTCGTGCAAAAGCTTGCTTAGTGACGCCTGCCGTGGAGGTCATGCCCGTGTGCTTAAGCGGCAGCCTCCGCCGAGACAAGGCGTTGTGCGCTCAGCGCTGTGAGAAACCCGGGGAGCCCGTCGCGCGATCGCGTGATCGGCCGTTAGGACCCGTCCCCATCCCTTCATACCAGGCCCGCTATGACCCCAGGCCCGCGACGACCCCATGCCCGCTATGACTGACGTCTTCATCGAGCTTGCCGGCTTTGCCGCCGTTTTGTTTGTAGGCGGCCTATTGGCAGGGGTTCTGGCTGGGCTTTTCGGCGTCGGGGGCGGGATTGTCATGGTGCCGCTTTTGACCCAAGTGTTCACCTGGGTGGACGTGGCGCCCGATCAGGTCTTGCATCTTGCGGTCGGCACCTCCCTTGCGATGATCGTCCCGACATCCATCAGGTCGTTTCTGGGGCACCAGCGCAAAGGGACTGTGGACCTCGACGTGTTAAAGGCATGGGCGCCGGCCCTTCTTGTTGGCGTTTTATGGGGTGGGCTGACGGCCTTTTATGTGCCGGGATCCATCCTCGCCCTAACCTTCGCAATCGCTGCCTTGTTCATGGCCTATTATCTGGGCTTTGGGAAAGATCGTTCGCGGTTTGGCACGGCGGTGCCGACGCGCGGGGCGGGGCTGGCTTGGCCAAGCGGCATCGGCTTTGTGTCGACCCTAATGGGCGTTGGCGGCGGGGTTTTTGGCGTCACGGTGATGAGCCTTTATGGGGCGGCCATTCACCGGGCCGTCGGTACGGCGAGCGGCCTGGGACTTTTAATCAGTGTGCCCGCGAGCCTCGCCTTTGCCCTGGGCGGCCTCGTTCAGGCACCGCAAGGCCTGCCGCCCCTGTCGCTTGGATTTGTCAATCTTCCCGCGCTTGCCTGCATCATCGCCGCGACCTGGCTTGCAACGCCGCTGGGGGTGCGTCTCGCCCACGGCATGTCTGCGCCGCTTTTGGCGAAGGTCTATGCAAGCTATTTGGTGATTGCCGCGGCCCGGATGGCCGTTGAGGCATTTTAGCTCCGCGGCGCGCGCGGCGCCGGGGTGTTGGGGCGAGGGCCGGCAGTTTGCCTAGAGTTTTTGATCATAGGCGCCGACCTCCGGATTTTCAGAAAGCCGGCCATCAATATCGGCGAACATGCCGCGCATATTTTCTTCCGACGTCGGGCTTTCGACAACCACAACAAGGCTTGGCTTATTGGACGACGCGCGCACCAGCCCCCAAGTCCCGTCCTCGAGCACAACGCGAATGCCATTGACGGTCACCAAATCGCGGATCTTCTGTCCCATGATGGTTTCGCCGGCTTCGGCCAATTTGGTATAGGTCGCGACCATGCGGTCCACGACGTCGTATTTTTTATCATCGTCGCAATGGGGCGCCATGGTGGGCGAGCCCCAGGTTTGCGGCAGGTCCCGCCGGAGGTCTGCCATGGATGTGCCGGGGTTGCGATCCAGCATGTCAAGGACTGCGATTGCAGAAACCAGCCCGTCGTCATAGCCGCGACCGATCGGCGGATTGAAAAAATAATGGCCCGATTTTTCGAAACCAACGAGGGCCTTGAGCTCGTTCGCGCGCCGTTTGATATAAGAATGGCCGGTCTTCCAGTAATCCGTCTTCGCACCATTTTTCAAAAGCACAGGATCGGTCAGGAACAGACCCGTCGATTTAACATCGACGACAAATTGCGCGCCCGGATTGCGGCTTGACAGATCCCGGGCAAGCATCACGCCCACCTTATCGGCAAAAATCTCCTCTCCCTCATTATCGACGACCCCGCAGCGATCCCCATCGCCGTCAAAGGCAAGTCCCACATCGGCGCCATGTTCCTTCACCGCAGCGCTCAGGGCGTGCAGCATCTCCATGTCTTCCGGGTTGGGATTATAGTTCGGGAAAGAATGGTCCAGCTCGCACGTGATAGGCACGATGTCTGCGCCAATGCCCTTCAGCACTTGGGGCGCAAAGGCACCGGCAGTCCCGTTACCGCAGGCCACCACAGCCTTGATCTTGTTTTTCAGCGGCGCGCGGTCCGTCAGATCACGGATATAGCGATCGGCCATGTCGCGAATGAACAAGTAAGAGCCACCCGATCGGGGGGCAAAGGCACCCTGCAACACAATGTCCTTAAGCCTGGACATCTCGTCCGGACCGAATGTCAGGGGCCTTTGGGCGCCCATTTTGACGCCTGTCCATCCGTTTTCGTTGTGGCTTGCCGTGATCATTGCCACGGCGGGCACATCCAGATCGAACTGGGCAAAATACGCAACCGGCGAGAGGGCCAGACCGATGTCATTCACCTCGCAGCCAGCGCTCATCAGCCCATTGATGATTGCCTGTTTAATCGAGGCGCTGTAGGAGCGAAAATCGTGCCCAACGACAATTTTCGGCTCCACACCGAGCTCATTGATCAGTGTGCCAAGTCCCATGCCTAGGGCCTGGGCGCCCATGAGATTGATCTGGGTGGGGAAGAGCCACCGCGCGTCATATTCACGAAACCCGGTTGGCACCACCAGAGCTTGGCTCTCAAATTCCGGGGTATTGGGTTTGAGGTCGGCGCGGGGCGTGGGGAACATGGAGGCATCCTCAACGAAGGTTATCGGGCCCGCTTGGTCTTGCAGGCGCGCACTCTAAAAATCAAGCGTTGCCGTAAGCGCGGCGGGGCCCAGCGGGTAAGGCTCGGCTTAAGGTAAAAAGCTTAGGGGTTTCTTGACCGATCGATCCTTTGGTCGGGGGCCTGGTGCGGCGCGGCGAGAACCGCCAACACCTCCTGGGCAAATCGCTCCCCAGCGTCGGCCACCGTGCCGGTATTTTGGATGACGGTTACATCCGCGCCCGTGGGCATGGCGCGTAAGGCGCGGTCGAGCCGGACATCGATTTGGCTTTGGGTTTCCCGGCCGCGGGCTTCAAGCCGCGCGCGAAGGACATCACGGGGCGCCGTAATAAGGATGATCCGCAAGGGCTGATACCGGCCCCTTGCGAAATCGACGATGCGGCGGGACACATTGGCAATCGCATGCACCCCGGCGGCGAGGGTCGCCTCGAGGTCGCTCGGGATCGCGTAGAGCACGCCGTGCGCCTCCCAGGAAAGGGCGAAGGCACCAGCAAGACGCGCGTCATCAAAGGCGGCTTTGCCGAGGGTGTCATGGGCCTCGAGCGCAGGTGACACAGCCCTCGTAACGACCCGCTGCATCACCCGCAGTCGGTCCTCGTTCCGAAACCGGTCGCGCACGTAATCGATGAGGGTGTCTTTGCCCGACCCGCTTGGACCCACCACGAGAAAGAGCGTGCCACGCCCTATGGCCGGGCCGGCGCCGCCTGCATCGGCAGTGCGTGTCAGGTGCACTTGGGTCTCCACACCAAATCGCCGGCAAAAAACGCAGGCCTGAGCTTATTGGCGCATTGTGAACCGGTTGTTCGAGACTTCATAGCCGGACAATTGGCTCAAAAAGGACATCCCCAGCAGGGAAATCTCAGTGTCCTGACCCATCACATGGGCATCGACGTCGGACAGCGCGATCGACCCCACTTCCACCGCGTCCAACTCAATCGGCGCGCCCCGAGCCCGACCGTTCGCGGTCTGGACCCACAACGAATAGGTGAGGGCGTCCGGATCGAACCCAATGCGCCGGGCATCGCGGGGCGCCAGGGAAATTTCCGTGGCGCCCGTATCGATCAGCATTTTGACGGGTTGATTGTTGATGCGCGCCACGACAAAAAAGTGGCCGCGAGGGCCGGCCGTCACGGTTTCGACGCCGCGCTCTTCACGGACCGGGTGGGATGGGGCAAGATCACCCCTTACGCGGGAAGTGACCTGGTCGAATTCCTCGCGGTAGCTGAACAGCACCACGAGCACAGCGCCGAGCGCGATCCAAATGAGGGCATAGCGCAACACCGGCGTGGGCGCATAGCGGCTCCCGGCAATGAGGCCGGCGGACAGAAAAACAAGCAAAGTCAGGGAGTAGACGAGCCGCATCCGTTGATCCGGATCGTCGAGCGCGCCGGGAAACAGCGCGTTGAGAAAGAAGACAAGGGCCACCAGGCCTCCGAAGAGGATGATGAACCGAAGGCCATTGCGCGACATGGTGGGCGAATCCCTGACTTTTTTTGTGAGGATATCTCGGATCGGTCGGGTAACCAATTGATCTACGTTAAAAAACGGCCAGGTGTGGAAAATCCGGCGGTCGAACTGACCGATAACGCCGGACACAAGAGCGAGAGATTGGGGCCCGACTGAGCAAGGCCCGACTGAGCAAGGCCCGACTGAGCAAGGCCCGACTGAGCAAGGATCGGCAAACCGATGAGCGATCGTGAGGTCCATTGGAGCGGTAAAGCGCCAAGGCTTGATCTGCCGGACTTTGAGCCCGGTACGGTTTGGCTTGCAGGGGCGGGGCCAGGTGATCCTGGCCTTCTGACCTTGCTCACTGTGCACGGTCTGTCCCATGCCGACATCGTCTTGCACGACGCGCTGGTCAATGAGGCATGCCTTGGCTTTGTGCGCCCGGGCGCGGTTTTAGAATATGTCGGCAAGCGTGGCGGCAAATGCTCTCCGAAACAGGGCACGATCACCCAGCGGATGATCGAACTTGCGCGCCGGGGGCAGCGCGTGCTTCGGCTGAAAGGCGGCGATCCCTTCATTTTCGGCCGTGGCGGCGAAGAAGCGCTGGCCTTGGCGGAGGCGCGGATCCGGTTCCGCGTCTTACCCGGCGTATCGGCCGGCACCGGCGGCTTGGCCTATGCTGGGGTGCCCATCACCCATCGCTCGGCCGCCCAAGCGGTGACCTTCCTCACCGGTCATGGGGCCGATGGTCGGCTTCCGAACGCCATCGATTGGCCGTCCCTTGCTAAGGGCTCGCCCGTGATCGTCCTGTTTATGGGCAAGCGCCACCTCGGCGAGGTCGCAGACCGCCTCATCGCCGGTGGGCGCAACCCTAGCGAGCCGGTCGTTATTGTCGAAAATGCGAGCCTTGGCTCCCAACAAGTTCTGCCGACAACGCTGGCTGAGGCGCCACGCGCTCTTGGGGCAGCCGATCTCAGCGGTCCGGCCATTATTTGTATCGGTCCGGTCGCGGCAATGCATGAAACGCTGAACTGGTTCAAGGCCGATGGGGCGCAGCCTGAAACAGCACAAGACCGCCGGGCGCCCGAAGCGCTCGTGACGCGAGCCGCAGTGCCCAAAGCGTCCATCAGTCGATCTTGATGGCGAACTTGTCCTTGTTGGCGGCCTTCCGCTCTGGCAGGGCCGCCATGATCGAGCTGCGTTCTTCTGGGCTGAGGCGCGTCCAGCTGCCGATCTCCGGGAGCGTCCGGTAACACCCCATGCACAGGCTCGTCGCCGGATCGATCGCGCAGAGCTTGCGGCAGGGGCTTTGGATGGGCGATCGCTCGGTCATAGTCGCGGATGTGCACCTAACTTGCCAAACTGACGAAACCGCCGCCGCTGGGGTGGCTTGGCTACGCGTGGTCTCGCCGGGCCTGGTATGGCCTGGCCTAAAATGGGCCATGCGGCGCGCGGGTCATCAATGCACAAGGACCTGCGTTTCTATCGCGGGACTGTCAAGGCAGAGCCGTGGCGCCATCGGTTCGAGTGCTCGCCAAAGGGCCCATGCCCGGGATCGTTGGTCCGAAATGGCGGCAAAACGCTTGGTGTAGCGCCTCATCCACCGGGGTGAGGCTTTCAGTGAGGCCAAGGGCGGCGAGGCTGGTCACCCCATGGGCGCGGATCCCGCACGGGACGATGCCTGAGAAGTGGGACAAGTCTGGCGACACATTCAGTGAAATCCCGTGAAAGCTCACCCACCGATGAAGGCGAATGCCGACCGCGGCAATTTTATCGTCAAGGCCCGATCCGTCCTGGCGCGGCACCCATAGCCCCACGCGACCCTCTCGCCGAAAGGCATGGGCGCCAAGGGCAGCAAGGGCGTCGATTAGCCAAGCCTCCAGCGCGCAGACAAAGGCGCGGACATCAGGGTGCCGGCGTTTGAGATCGAGCATCACATAGGCCACGCGCTGGCCGGGGCCATGATAGGTGAACTGCCCGCCGCGCCCGGTGCGGTAGACCGGGAAGCGCCCGGCATCGACCAAATCAGCATCTTTCGCGCTGGTTCCGGCGGTATAGAGGGGCGGGTGCTGCAGCAGCCAAACCGCTTCCTCTGCATCCCCCTTGGCAATCCTACGGGCCCGCTCTGCCATGGCTTCTTCGGCTGCCAGATAGTCGGTAAGACCATCGCTGACCGCCCAAACAACCGGCTTTGATCCAGGGTTTGCCATCATGGGGTGGGCCGGGTCGTGATGGGTCATGCGAGGCCTCTTGGTTTGCAGGGGCGGGGATCGGGAGCCTTCAGGCCGGGCGGATGGCCGGCCGCAGCCTTAACGGGGCGGTAAGCCAAGCCATGGCACCTCTATCACCGACCCGAGATGGATGAGCGGTCGGACCCTCATCCCGCTGCGCCCGGGAGTGTGTCGTGAACGCCATTGAAAAAGTCGACGTCGAAATCACCGTTGTTCTCGGTCGGGCTCAGCTCCCCATGCACCAATTGCTCAAAATGGGCCGGGGTGCCGTCATCGAGCTGAACGCCCATCAAGATGACGAGGTTTGGGTCTATGCCAATGGACAATTGATCGCGCGTGGCGAGATTATGATCCAAGGCGTTAAGATCGCCATTGCAATCACCGACCCCGTCTTCCCCGACGCCGCCTAAGCCCATTGCACTACCGGCGGCCCGCGATGAGGCTGCCCATGCTGCCAATCATTTTGCAAACCGGATCGAGCCGCATTGGCGTTGTGGGCCGGGGCCGGCAAGCCCTCGGCCGCCTTCGGTTTGTGCGCGGCGCCGGGTTTGCAGACCTCGCGATTTATTCCGATTTTCCCAATCCCGATCTCGTCGCCGAGGCGGGGGACGCGCTGCATCGCCGTTGGCCGACGATCCAGGAGATTGCCGACATGGCGGTCCTGTTCGTGGCCGATCTGTCCTTAAGCGAATCGCGCGATTTTGTTGCCCTTGCGCGCGCGGTGAGGACGCCGGTTAACGCCGAAGACATCAAGCCATTGTGCGATTTTCATGTGCCGGCCTTGGTGCGCCGGGGCGATCTGTTGCTCACCGCCTCGACGGGCGGTGCCTCGCCCCGTCTTGCACGGCGTTTGCGCGAGTTCCTCGAGGGGGAATTCGGCGAGGATTGGTCCGGCCATGTCGCGGAGATCGCGGCGTTGCGTCTCGCGCTTCGCGAGGCCGGGGCGGGTTTTAATGATATCTCGGAAGCGACGGATGCCTGGCTTGCAGAGCGGGGATTGCTCTTGCCCGAAACGGCGAGCGATGACGAGCTGCCCGATGATACGAGCCCATCCGAAAACACCAGCGAAAGCCTGCCCCAAAGCCCGGCTGACATCCGGTCTGACACCGCCTCTCCCGAGGGTCCGGCCCCCTCCGCCGGCCGCAAAACGGTGCCGGCTGCTTCCTAGCCCCCTTCGCGGGCTTTTCAGGGGGACGGCAATTTGTTAAACGCTCGCCTCCCTCGGGGGCCCATCGCGCCCCCTGGTTTGCGGTCGTGGCGGAATTGGTAGACGCGCAGCGTTGAGGTCGCTGTGGGGTAACACCCGTGGAAGTTCGACTCTTCTCGACCGCACCATTTTTGGTGCGCTATCGGCCGGTCGGCCTACTTGAGCGGGTTTGTCTGCGCTCACGGACCATCGCTGGCGCGATGTCCTCCGCGGGGGCGGCTTCGCCGGCGCGCAGTCGCGCTCTGGCTGGCGCGCTTTTGTTTGCGCTACCGCTCGCCATTCGGCTCGCTACTTGAGCGCGTTTTTGTTTGCGCTATCGCCTAGCGGCTACTTGAGCGCGGGGCGCAGGCCCAAAAACCCGCATGCGTGTTGTCGGGGGCCGAACAATTCCACCTTCAGATGCTCATTTGACGCATCCTAAACTTGGTTTGGCTTACCATGTGATCGTTCGTGGAAAAAAATCGACAGTGGAGGACTGACATGGCCACCGACAAATCCCGTCTCGACCGATCCCTCGAGACCCGACACGTCCCGCAGGGCATGAGCGACAAGGTCGCGTTCGGATTTGTCAAAGCGCTCCGCTTTGTGGCCGATCGGTTTTTTGCCAAACGGTATGGGCACCGCGCGGTCGTGCTTGAAACGGTCGCCGCCGTGCCCGGCATGGTGGGGGGCCTCCTTCAACACCTCACCGCGATCCGCCATATCCGGGATGACAAAGGCTGGATCCGCACCCTGCTCGATGAAGCAGAGAACGAGCGCATGCATCTCATGACGTTCATTCACATCGCTCAGCCGAGCTGGTTTGAACGTCTGCTGATCATGATCACCCAGGCGGTGTTCTATAACGCTTATTTCTTCCTGTATTTGTTCGCTCCGCGTACGGCTCATCGGGTCGTTGGATATTTCGAGGAAGAAGCGGTGCGCAGCTACACCCAGTATCTGGAAGAGGTGGATGCCGGCCGCCACGAAAACGTACCCGCACCTCAGCTTGCCATCGATTACTGGGATCTCGGGCCGAACGCACGGCTGCGCGAGGTGATTGTCGCCGTCCGGGCAGACGAGGCAGAGCACCGGGACGTCAATCACGGCTTTGCCGATGACTATGATCGGGAGCGGGCGGCGCGCAAACACAACGAGGAAGCAAGCCGCAACACCGAAGCTGCGAAAGCTCAAGCCATCGATAAGAGCCGCGAGACGGTCTAATCGCCGCTGCGCAGTCTGGCCGCGCGAGGCCTCCCAAAAGCCAGCATCTGGCGCCGCCCCAACCGACCGGGTAGGCGCGCTAGAGCTGGCTTTTTTTGTGTGTATGCTCGTCTTGATCTGGGCCAGCGTGCGGGTGCCGCGTTGGTCCGTGACGTCCTATTTTGAACCAGTCGGCACAACTTGCCGGGCTTGTTGTGCCAAGACGGCACATTTCGGCGCCCGCAGCCCGCCCTAAACTGCGTTTTTTCACGGTTTCGTGAGCATACGCCCCCTGGCATGCCCGTTGCTGCCTAACGCCCGTAGCCGGGGTTCGCGAAAGGCCCCTGGAATCCTTTTTGGGGGTTAGCATGAAAAAAGCACTGATCGGCCTTGGCGCACTTGCCGGCGCCTTAGCGTTTTCTGGCTCGGCCAGCGCAACGCTGTTTGAATACAACATCGCGTTCCCGGGTGGCAGCGAGGGCGCTGGCGACATCTCGTCGTTCTACACCGCCTATGACAGCGTGAATGAGACCCTGTCGCTCAACTTTACGGTTCAGCCCGCTGGCACCAACCCGCTTGCCGATTCCTTCTGGATCGCAACGAGCCCGGGACCTAACCCGAAGGGTCAGCTGCAAGAATTGGCACTCGTCTATGGCGACACCACAAGCGGCGACGTGTGGGTCTATGAGTACAACGGCTTTAACGGCAACACGAGCTTTGCCAATCCCGGCAACCTGCTCGCCTATTTCGACAACGCCCTGTCGACTGTGAACACAACCAGCGGCCGCACGATCAGCTTTGATGCGCTTGATATGTCAGCTGTTCAATCGCTCTACACCGATCCGGATTGGACCGGCGTGGCCTTTGGCGAAGACATCGGCATTTGGTTCCACCCGAGCTTCACCGCGGGATCGATCATCGGCGATGCGGGCGGGATCGAGGCCTACGAAATCGTGAGCCAGTCCTGGTATGACACCGCGAATCGGACAACGGACGTGCCAGAGCCTGCGCCGCTTGCTCTCATCGCCTTCGCGTCGGCCGGCTTGATCGCGCTTCGCCGCCGTCAGCGCAAAGCGGCCTAAGCGTTACACCAACGAACGCCCCGGCTTTCTTTTACGAAAGACCAAGGCAGCCGACGCGCTGCCTTGGTCTTTTTTCGTTTTAAAACAAAAGGTTAACGGCCTTCCTTGCATCACCCCAAGCCCGACATTATGGTTCACGCTTTAGTGAGTATCGGGTAACGATGTTTTGGGGATGGCCATGCGGCGCGTTTTTGGACTGATTTCGGGACTTGCCCTGGCGATGGGAGCCGCGGGCCCAGCCAGCGCCATTACCTACGCCTACACCGTCGACAGCCCGTCATTGGGCAATGCGGCCGGCTCCATCGAGACCTTCTTCACCCAATACGACACCACGTCCGCCCAATATTCCTTGTCGATCTCCGTTGCTGCCAATAACGGTGTGCAGTCCGATGGATTTTGGAGTGTCACAAGCCCTGGTCCCAATCCTAGGGGCATCGCCGATGAGCTGGCGATCCTCTATGCGGACGGACAAAGCGGCGATTTGTGGGCCTACGAATATAACGGCGTGAACGGCTTTTCGAGTTTTTCCGATCCAAGCAAGCTTATCGCCTATTATCCCGGCGCCGTCTCGACAATGGATGATGGGGCGCTGCGTACCTTTACGATTTCCGGCCTCGATGCAAGCGCTATTCAGACGTACTCTGACGGGTCCGACTGGACAGGGCTTGGCTATGCAGACCTGATTGGCGTGTGGATTCACCCTGTGGACCTTGAGGAAAACGGCATCGAAGGCGATGAAAACGGGATCAATGCTTTTCCCGTCTTGGCTGATTCCTTCTACGACACGCTTAATCAGCCAACGGAGATTGTTGCTGGCCGGCCAGGCGACAGCGATGTGCCGGAGCCCGCGGCAATCGCCCTTGTTGCTGCCGGCCTTGGCGGACTGTGGGCCGTGCGCCGCCGCCGTAAAGCGTCTGACGGGTTTTCCTTCGCCGCGGCCTGACAATCGCGCTAGCAGGCGGCCTCAGGGTCTCGGTCCTTCGCGCTTTAGCACAAAAATCTTGGCCCTAAGGCCGCTCGCCCAGCGCTGAGCTCTTCGGTGGGCGCGCCGACTTGCGATGCGACCCAACTCGGCGCTCGACTGCCCCGTTGAACTCGGCGCGCAAACATGGCGTAAAGGGCTCCGATGGCCGGCGCGCGGACGCCGCGCATTTCCACGGATCGTATCTCATGTCCCTTGAGGCCACCGACCAGGGTGCCGCTGATGCGCCCGCCCTTGACGCGGATTACGCGCTCAACCCGGCATTTGTTCAGTCGGTCCTTGCTGCCCTTGACGAAGGCCGCAACAAACGCGTTCGCAAGCTCATCAGTACTCTGCATGTTGCAGATCAGGCGGACCTCATCGGCCTTATCCGGGCCGATGAGCGGCGCCGGCTGATCCAGGCGCTGGGCGAGGTGTTCGATCCCGAATGCTTGTCCGAGCTTGAAGAGGATGTGCGCGATGAGGTTCTCGAAATCCTCAACACCAGGCAGCTTGCCGCCGCGGTTACCGAGCTTCCGAGCGATGACGCGATCTACCTGTTGGAGGACCTTGACGAGGACAAGCAGCGCATCATCCTCGATCAAATCCCAGACCAGGACCGCGCGGCCTTGGAGGTCGGCCTGCGCTATGGTGACGAGACCGCCGGCCGCCTCATGCAGCGGGAGGTCATCACCGTTCCATCCTATTGGACGATTGGTCAGACGATCGATTATCTGAGGTCGAACCAAACCATACCGACGCAGTTTTTCGAGATCTTCGTTACCGATCCGCTGTTCCATGCCGTCGGCACCTTGCCGCTCTCGCGCATCCTCACAAGCACCCGCAAAGAGGTGATCTCTGAAGTCATGGACCCGGCCCCCCGGTTGATTTCCGCTGAACTCGATAAGGAAGAGGTGGCCTATCTGTTTAATCAGTATCACCTCATTTCAGCGCCCGTTGTGGATGCCGATGACCGGATTGTCGGCGTCATCACGGTTGATGATGTGGTGGACGTGATCCGGGAGGAGACCGGCGAAGATATGCTGGCGCTTGCGGGGGTGGGGCTCGAGGGCCTTTCTGATTCGGTCTTCAAAACAACGCGTCGGCGTTTTTCGTGGTTGTTCGTCAACTTGCTGACGGCCATTGCCGCCTCCATCGTCATCGCGTTTTTCGATGGGACCATCCAAGAGAAAGTCGCCCTAGCGGTGTTGATGCCCATCGTGGCGTCCATGGGCGGCAATGCCGGGACGCAAACGCTCACTGTCGCCGTGCGCGCCCTGGCAACCCGCGATCTCACGGCCACCAATGCAGCCCGCATTGTCTTTCGCGAGGTGTTGGTGGGCGGGCTTAATGGGCTTCTCTTCGCAGCGCTGCTCGGCAGTGCCGCAGCGCTTTATTACGAACCGGTGATCGGCCTGGTGCTCGCGCTGGCGATGATCGTCAATCTGCTCGCCGCCGGGCTTGCCGGAATTCTCGTCCCGATTACCCTTGATCGCATGGGGGCCGATCCAGCCCTCGCCTCAACAGTGCTGGTAACGACCGTGACCGACATCGTTGGGTTTTTTGTCTTTCTGGGTCTTGCGACGATTGTTTTGTGACTGTTGGCTTGCGGGCCCTCGCGTTGTGGCCGGGGGTTTTTCAACGGAAGGAGGGGCGCCCCTTGGACAAGGCGACCTTGCATCTCATCAAGCTTGCCGTTGGGGCAGAGAGCATTGCCTCGATGGCCGCTTGGCAGGCCCATGTGCAATCGCGCTCACCAAAACGCAAGGGCACGCGGCTTTTCCACGACACCCGCATGGTCCCGAAACGGGCTGGCGACATTCTCCCCACTGGCTCGATCTTTTGGGTCATCAAAGGCGTTGTGTCCGTGCGCCAGCGGATTGTCGACATCGAAGCCTATGAGGCGGGGGATGGGCGGCGGTGCCGCCTGTGGTTAGACCCGAGCCTCATTGAAACTCGTCCCCAGCCGCGCCGCCCGTTCCAGGGGTGGCGGTATTTGCGGCCCGAGGACGCCCCGGCCGATTTGGGCCCCGGCTCTCAGACGGGCGAGGGGGACCTGCCGGCCGACATGCGGGCAGAATTGATGGAGCTTGGATTGCTTTAGGGGTATCTTTGACGCTTAAGGAACGGGGTGCGGGATACCGGAGGGGAGCATGAGGCAGAAGGCGCTTGTCTTCTTCGCGTTATTTATTGTGGGCTTGACTGCCTGCGATAATCCGAGCGAGGCGCAAATCCGGCCGATTTGTCTCTCGCGTGGCTTTGACCTGCAAGGCGCGGACGAGCCGCGTTGCTTTACGCCCAACGAGGTCAAGGCCTTTCTCGATCGCGAAATGACCCGGACTGGCAGCGGCAATGCCCTGCCGCTCACGCTGACCCATCCTGAAAAGGTCGATATCCGCGAAACCATGTCGACGTGCCGTGCCTATCTCAAACATGCCGGCAAGGGCTGGTATGCCATGAGCGGCCGCGACATGCGGGTCGAGGGGCTCTATATCCGCAATTGCCTGCTGTTGGAGCACATCACCAAAGCGCGCGGCGCGCGCGTGTCGCACATCGAGGAAGCGGAGAACCTCCTCACACGGATGAGTGAATTGCCGCTTGCCCTTGTTGAGCCGTTGCGGTTCGGGCCGGCGGCCGAGCAAGCCATGGCCGCCGACATCAAAAAACAAAGCTTCCAAGAGGCAATCACCACCGGCGATGTGACGATCCTGTCCACAAGCGACAAGACCCTTAGGCTTGAATATGACGGGGTTGAGGGCACCTACCAAGAGGTCGCCCGAGGCGATTTTGACGGCGATGGCAATGAAGACGCATATGTTTTCATCAGTGCTGCCCAGAAAGGCGGTTCGGCCCGCTGGCATAGCACGGTTTTGCTCTCCCGCGCTTCGCCGGACGGGGCTTTGACGGTCCAGGCGTTAAAGGGTTAAGCACCCTCACGCCTGCGGTTTCATCATGGCAGTCGTGTCTAGTCTGTGCCGAGAGATTTCAAAGGGCAATATTGTCGATGAGGCGGGTTTTGCCGAGCCACGCAGCCGCCAAAAGCCGGCACGGCCGGTCAAGCAGCCCGACCCGCGCAAGGGTCGCCGCATCGCGAACCGAAACATAATCGATGGGCTCGAACCCGGCCGCTCTTAAACGCTCGGCGGCCTCGGTCTCGACGGTCTTGATGACTGCGCCGCCTTTGATGGCCTCGCGCGCCCAGCCGAGTGTCGCGTAAAGCATCGCGGCTTTCGCCCGGTCCTCCGCAGACAGATAAGCATTGCGCGAGGACATGGCGAGCCCGTCAGTCTCCCGGAACGTTGCCCCGCTTAAGATCTCAATCGGGAAATCGAGGTCTTGTACGAGCTGGCGGATAACCAGCAATTGTTGATAGTCTTTTTCTCCGAAGACGGCGCAATCGGGCTGCACTTGGTTGAAAAGCTTGGCGACGACCGTTGCTACCCCGCCAAAAAAATGTGGCCGGTACTCGGTTTCCAGGCCGGAGGCAGGCCCGGCCATGACGATGTCGGTCGCATGGCCCTTCGGATACATAAGGGCGGGCGGGGGCAGAAAGACATGGGTGGCGGCTGTCTTGGCGAGTTTGTCTATGTCTTCGGTCTCGGCGCGCGGATAACTTTGAAAATCCTCACCCGGAGCAAATTGTTTCGGATTGACAAAGATACTCACAATCACAGTTTGCGCATGCTGGCCCGCTTGGTCGACCAAAGATAAATGGCCTTGGTGCAGCGCGCCCATGGTCGGCACAAATCCTATGCGCTCACCCGATTGGCGCCGGCTACGGACAAGTGCGCGGAGCGCATCGAGGCTGTGGAGGAGGGTGGGCATGGGAGGGGACTTGGCCATTAAACCTGTCTCTTGAAGGCGGGCGTGAGGCCCGGTGCAAGCATCCTGGCCACCCGCTCGGCAATCGCGAAGGCTGCGGTAAGGCCTGGGCTTTCAATACCATAAAGGCAGACGAGGCCGGCAATACCGTGGTCCTTGGGCCCATCGATCCGAAAGTCAGCAGGGCCCGTGCCGGGGCCATGCAGTTTTGGGCGAATGCCCGCATAGCCAGGCTGCAACTTGTGCGGATCGATGGCAGGGTAATAGCGCGCTATGGCCCGGGCAAAGTCCGCGCGCCGTTCGGGGTCAACGGTGTAATCCACCGTCGCCACCCATTCTGTGTCCGGCCCGAAGCGCACCTGGCCACCGAGATCGAGAGTTGCGTGGATGCCGAGCCCGGCCGCGCTCGGCACGGGATAGACGAGACGCTGAAAGGGCGCAGCGCCCGTATAGGCAAAGTAGGACCCCTTGCAAAAATAGGGGTGCGGAACGGCGCCGGGCGGTAGGCCGATAAAGCGTTGGGCGAGGGCGGTTGCCTCAAGCCCAGCGCAATTGATGATCTCCTCGGCCCGGTAAACGGATACGCCCTCCGCAGACTGAATGCTGATCTCATGGTGCTCATCGCCGAGCCTGGCTGAGACCACCCGCGTTGCAAGCGACAGAACGGCACCGGCCGCCTCCGCCTCGCCGAGGAGGCTGACCATGAGCCGATGACTGTCCACGATCCCGGTGGCGGGGGAGTAGAGCCCCGCAATCCCGCGCACCTCCGGCTCCAGATGTGAGATGTCTGAGGCCGTCAGCCGTCTGAGCGTGTCGACGCCTGCAGCCATCGCACGATCCGCGATTGTGTCAAGGGCCGGCACGTCGCTTTCCTCGGTCGCGACAATTAGCTTGCCGGTCCGCCGATGGGCAATTCCCCGATCGTCGCAATAGGTATAAAGCTGCTTAGCGCCGGCGACGCAGAGGTGGGCCTTCAGGCTTGCCTGCGGGTAGTAGATGCCGGCATGGATCACCTCCGAGTTTCTGGAGCTCGTTGCGCTGCCGATTGTTTTGGCGCTCTCGACAATCACAACGGGGCGGCCAGAGCGCGCAAGCGCCCGGGCGATGGCAAGGCCGACAACGCCTGCCCCGATCACCAGGGTGCCGATTGCCTCCAAATCGCCCTCCTACGCGTCGTTGGTGTACACTCTCAAATTAGAATCACTCGCGTAAAAACCGAAAGGTGTTCTATGCACGGGATTGAAGCCACGCCCCAGGGTGCTGAGTCCCAACCGACAAACACCCCCCAGCCAGGCGCAGACACTGCCCCAGCGGCGATTTCGCACCCGGCCCATTTCATTGTCATCGGCAATGAGAAAGGCGGCTCGGGCAAGACGACAACCGCAATCCATATGACGGTCGCCCTCCTGCGGCTTGGGAAAGTTGTGGGGGCGATTGACCTTGATAGCCGCCAACGCTCGCTCTCCCGGTATCTGGAGAACCGGGATCAATGGCGCGATCAGCACAACCCCAACTTGCCGACGCCCCTGCGGCGGGTGATCCCCCGGTCCAATCAAGGCACGCTGAAACAAGCCCAGCAGGAGGAGAGCGAGGCCTTCACCCGCGCCCTCGAGGACATGGTGGGGTGCAATTTCATCGTCATCGACAGCCCCGGCGCCGATACCTACCTCTCGCGTCTCGCCCATGGCATGGCCGATACGATCATCACGCCGATGAACGACAGCTTTGTCGATTTCGATTTGCTCGCCCATATCGACCCATCGACCTACGAAATTCGGGGTCCAAGCCTTTACAGCGAGTTGGTGTGGGAAAGCCGTAAGCTGAAAGCGATGCTGGAAAAGACGTCCATCGACTGGGTGGTGATGCGCAACCGCATCTCCAGCTTGGACGCCAAAAACAAGCGCCGCGTTGGCTTGATGTTGAACAAACTGGCCGCGCGGATCGGGTTTCGCCTTGCGCCAGGGTTTGGCGAACGGGTGATCTTCCGTGAGCTCTTTCCGACGGGCCAAACCCTGTTTGACCTCAAGGACGCCCATTCACCCATCAAGATGGCAATGAGCCACGTGGCGGCGCGCCAAGAGGTTCGTGAGTTGCTCGCAACCCTGCAATTGCCCGATGTCGACCTGCAGAAGCTCGACATTTAGCACCGCACACCCGATCTTTGCTTAAGAGCGCGGGGCCTCGCCCGTGCCCAGCAAAGCGTGAGTGCCTTTGACGAAACCGCCGCCCTATCGCACCGACCGCACGCCCGCCTCAAAACAGGGCGCGCCTGATGTCCAGAGCCGTGCCTCCCAAGGCGGGTCGGTGAGCGCGTTTTTAAAGACCGCCAAAGCCGTTCAGGCCGCCGGTCCTCGCCCTGTGCCGAAATACCGTCTTGTGTTTGGGATCGATGCCACCATGAGCCGGGAGCATTCCTGGGATGTGGCGACCGGGGTCCAAGGCGCGATGTTCGAGGCCGCTGCGGAGGCGGGCGGGCTTGATGTGCAGCTGGTGTTTTTCCGCGGCTTTCGCGAATGCAAATCGAGCGCCTGGCATGACGATGGACGCGCCCTTGCGACAACGATGGCTAAGGTCGGGTGCCGGGCCGGCAACACCCAGGTCTGCCGGGTGCTGTCCCATGCGTTGAAGGAGGCAGGTCGGGGGCCGGTGCGCGCCCTTGTTTATGTCGGGGACGCGTTTGAGGAGGACCCGGACCGGGCGGGGCACCTCGCAGGTCAGCTTGGTGTTTTGCGGGTGCCGGTCTTTTGTTTTCATGAGGGGCGCCACCCGGCGCCGCGCCGCGTGTTTGAGGAAATCGCAAGACTGAGTGGCGGGGGTTATTTTCCGTTCGACAGCGGATCGCCGGAGCGGGTTCGCGATCTCTTCGCTGCGATTGGTGCTTATGCCGCCGGTGGGATGGCCGCTCTGACCGGGCAAGGGGCATCGAAATTGGCCGGCGCGAAGGCGGTGCGGGCCGCCATCGAAGGCCCCCGCCGGACATAAACGAGGGACGGCAGGACACCACCCATGGGCATGGTCTTCTTCGGCATCTTGGCGCTCATAGTCGGGCTCACGCTGGTGCGCTTGTTTGTGCGGCCCGGGACGGGGATCTTTCCGCAAAAGTCGAGACTGTGGTTGGCGGCACTCTTTGGAGTGTTGGGGCTGTCGCTGATTGCAAAGCCCGGGCTCGGCAGTCTGCTTGGGCTGTTCTTCCTGATGGCCTCGATTGGGTCGTTGGCGCTTTGGCGGGCTGGACGGGCCGCCCCTGGGCCGACCCAAAGCGATGACACCGACAATCGGCGCACCGCCTCGAAGGTCGACACGCCCTATCTTGCCATGACCCTGAACCATGAGACGGGCGCCATGGACGGCACCGTGCTCGATGGGCCGTTGCGCGGGGCGAAACTCAGTGACCTGACGGAGGCTGATATCCGCACGCTCTATAAGCACTTCGCGGCGGCCCATGCCGACACCGCAGCGCTTTTGGAAGCCTATGCCGGCTGGCGAGGGGTGCCGCTTGGGGAGGGGGCAGGCCACCACCAGGCCGGGGGCGAGGCCGCGGCCGGGACCGGTCTCTCAGTCGATGAGGCCTATTCCATGCTTGGCCTTACGCCTGGCGCTGACGCCGAGGCCGTGCAAGATGCGTATCGACGCTTGCAAAAGAAGTTGCATCCCGATGTGGGGGGTTCTGAATATCTCTCGCAAAAGCTCAACGAAGCGCGCGCGGTGCTGCTCGACCATTTAGGCGTCGGGGACGGCTTGTAAATAAGGCCGGCTTAGCGGGCCGCGAGATTGGCGACGAGTGGGCCCGGCACGCGCAGGCAGGTAAGCCCCCGCGTTGTAAGCGTCTTACACGTGTCCCGCGCCTCGTCCTCGGCAAACGGCCCAAAGCGGGCGCGATAGACCACCGAATTACCGAGCTTCATGGGCAGGATCGCCGCATCCTCCTGGCTCAGAATATCGGGGGCTTTTTCCAAGGCGTAAGAGATGCGGCTTTGCGCCGATTGTTCGAGGGCGAAGGCGCCAAGTTGGATTTGCCAGGTCTTGTCACGGTTTGCCAGAGGGGTGGTTTGCGGTTGATCGGTTCCGGCAACCGCCTTTTGCGGCAGCGCGGCGGCCAAATCGCCGATCGGGTCGCTGCCGGTGCTCGCCAAAACCGGTTGCCCGCCGTCGGCAGGCCTCACCGTCGCCGGCAACGGTTTAAGGCGGGGTGCCGGTCCTTCAAGATCGGACAGCAATTGCTCGATTGCATCCCGGGACGGATCGCGCGGGGCCGATCCGGCCGATTGCCCGAGCCCATTCGTGGGCGCGGCCCCAAGGCCTGCCACCGCCACGGGCGCACCTATCGGCCCGGGCCCTTCCGGCGCCAGGGCAGGGGGGACTTGCGGCTCTGAGCCAGGCTTGCGGGGCGGCATCAAATCGGCATAGCGCGCCACCACATAGGCCTTGCCGGGCTTGCGGCGCGGGGCCGGCGCATGCGCATAGCGCGGGATCAAGCTCGGGTTGCGGGCGATGCGGGTGAACTGACGGTTTAAAATCTCGCGCATATGCGAATCGCGCGAGGCGGATGTGCGCCCGCCAAGGACAACACCGATCAGATGATAGCCGTCCCGTTTGACGCTCGTTGTGAGGTTAAAGCCCGAGGCGCGGGTGTATCCGGTTTTTATCCCATCCGTTCCCGAATAATTCCGCAGCAGCCGATTGTGGCTTGTATAGGTCCGGCCCTTCCAGGTGAAGCGGCGCACCGAGAAGTAATGGTAATATTGCGGGTAATCATCCATCACGGCTTGCGCCATTTTGGCGAGATCGCGCGCTGTGGAGACCTGCTTGGAATGGGGCAAGCCCGATGCGTTCATAAAGCGGGTCCGCGTCATCCCAAGGCTCTTGGCCTTCTTCGTCATTTTCAGCGCGAATTTGTATTCCGAGCCTCCGAGCTTTTCGGCAAGCACGGTCGCGACGTCGTTGGCTGATTTGGTGACGAGCGCCTTAATGGCCTGCTCAACCGTGATTGTCTGACCGGCGCGTAAGCCGATTTTAGACGGGGGCTGGCCGGCGGCCCGGCGCGATACCGTTAATTTCTCGTGGAGGGTCAGATCGCCCCTCTCAAGGGCCTCGAAGGTCATGTAGAGGGTCATGACTTTGGTAAGCGATGCTGGATAGCGCCGCGCGGTTGAATTGCGTGCAAAGAGGATTTTGCCGCTGTTTGCGTCCATGACCACAGCTGCATATTTGCTGGCCTGGGCAGTCGGCGCCCCGCCAACGGCGAGCCCGATTAGGGTCAATGCAACAAAGAATACGCCTCGTACGCGCGCGCCCATCAGTCCACCGTGCGTTTAAACTCAACCGTCTCAGACACCCACAGCGAGACTGATCTGTCGCAAGGGACTTGTGCCAGATTATGGCAGGGTGCCCCTTTTTGTTTCGATCTCCGACTGCCCTACCGCATCGTAAGAATCGACAACGCCGACAGAACGACCAGCACCATGGTCTCCAAGATCTCGTCCACGGTGCCCGTCCTTACCGCCACATCGAGTGTTTCAAAAAAGCCCGGAAAGAGCATCATTAACATTGGGTTAGCTCCCACTGGCAGTGCACGCTATGTGCCAAGGGCGGTGGCACCAGCTTCCGTGACAATAAGGGGGAGCGAACGCCTCCCCGCATCGCCACAGAGTAATCACCGCACCTTAATGAAAGCGTAAGAACGCTGCCGAAAGCTCGCCTGTTGCAAAGCGTTGACGGAATTGGTTAACGGTTTCTTAACCGGCCGTGTCCGATTCCCGTCTCAAAAATACCGTCATTAAATCAAAGGTTTAACGCCCCTCGGATTTTTGTGCAGTGCAATATTTTTTGCTTGCAAATGCGAAGAGAATTGCCTAACTAATGATCACGAGGAGCGGTAATCCGACATTCCCAAAGCCTTCGTGAAGGCGCTTATGGGCGGCTCCGGTTTCCTTCTCCCTCAAGCGTGCGGATAAACCGTATGCGCCCCATCGCCGGCCTGCGGTTGGCCGCGGCCTACGAAACATTGCAAGTCGGGATATGAACATCATGGCTACGAAGAAAACCAACGGCGCAACTGAAGTTGAGAACATGGTCGCAGCAGGCTCTGAAGCCTGGAAAGAAGGCTTTGAGAAAGCCGCGAAGAGCTACGACGACATGGCCTCGTTCAGCCGCGACAACATCGAAGCGGTCATCAAGTCAGCGAACGCTTTTGCGAAAGGTGTTGAGGCCGTGAACACCGAAGCCTTGGCTTTCTCCAAACAATCGATGGAAGACTCGATCGCTGCGGCCAAGGCGGCGATGAGCTCTCGGTCGGTTCAGGAGTTCATGGAAATCAACTCCGATTTCACGAAATCGGCTTTCGACACCATGGTTTCGCAAATGACCAAAATGGGTGACCTCTTCGCCGACGCGACGAAAGAAGCAGTCGAGCCCATCAATGGTCGTGTGTCGGCTGTGGTCGAAATGGTGCAGCAACCGCGCGCCTAAGCTCGACCCAAAATCGTTACGCGCTCGCAAGGTGTGGTTCATGCGAGCGCCGTGAGGCCCGCCGTGTACTCTGGCGGGCCTTTCTTTTTTGCCCCTGGGCGCCGGCTAGCCGACGCACTTGGTCTCAACCCTCACAGGGGCTCGTGATTTTCCGTGGCTGGGTTGCTATATAGACAGAGGACGCGCGAGAGGGAGGTCAGGGCTCCCCGCGCCAATCCCCCAAAACCTTATTTGAAGGTCCCATGCGATACCGGAGCGCGATGTCGGGCGATCAAGACGAGAACAATGGAGCGCCCTCCACAGGTCTCGTCACCAAAGAAAAGCCCAAGACAAAACGACCCCGCCTCTACAAGGTGCTGTTGTTGAACGACGATTACACACCCATGGAATTCGTCGTCCACATTCTCGAATCGTTCTTTCATAAAGATCGCGAAACAGCGACAGCCATCATGTTGGCGGTGCATAATAATGGCGTCGGGGTGTGCGGCGTCTATACATATGAAGTCGCGGAAACCAAAGTGGCCCAGGTGATCGACTTTGCCCGCCGCCACGAGCATCCTCTGCAATGCACGATGGAGAAGGAATAAGTGCCAGCTTTTTCAACCAGTCTCGAAAACGCCGTTCGGCAATCGTTGGAGCTGGCCAACGACCGTCAGCAGGAATACGCAACGCTGGAGCATTTGCTGCTTGCGCTGACCGACGATGACGATGCGGTTTCGGTGATGCGCGCCTGCAATGTGGACATCGATCTGCTGCGGGCGAGCTTGAGCGATTTTATTGACACAAAGTTGACCAGCCTCGAGGTGGAGGCGATCGACGACGCCAAGCCGACGGCCGCGTTCCAACGGGTGATCCAGCGCGCTGTGATACATGTGCAGGCCTCCGGCCGCAGCGAAGTGACGGGCGCGAATGTGTTGGTGGCGTTGTTTGCCGAGCGCGAGAGCTATGCTGCCTATTTTCTGCAGCAACAGGAGATGACCCGCTTTGACGCGGTGAACTACATTTCCCACGGCATCGCCAAACGGGCCGGCGCGGCGGCCGAGCCCCGCCCGATTCGCGGGTCCGAGGAGGAGTTCGGCGAGACGGAAGGCGGGGTTAAGCAAGGGGCCGAGGCGCTGAAGGCCTATTGCGTCGATCTCAACCAAAAGGCCGTCGACGGAAAAATCGATCCGCTGATCGGACGCGATTCGGAGATTGAGCGGACGGTGCAAATCCTCTGCCGCCGGACGAAAAATAACCCGCTTTTCGTTGGCGATCCAGGCGTTGGCAAAACCGCCCTCGCCGAGGGTTTGGCGCGCAAAATCGTCAACGAAGACGTGCCCGATGTGCTGCTCGATGCAACCATTTTTGCGCTCGATATGGGTGCGCTCCTGGCCGGCACGCGCTATCGCGGCGACTTTGAAGAGCGCCTCAAAGCGGTGGTCAAGGAACTCGAAGAGCACGAAGGGGCGGTGCTTTTTATCGATGAGATTCACACCGTGATCGGAGCTGGCGCCACCAGCGGCGGGGCGATGGATGCGTCCAATCTCCTTAAGCCGGCGCTCGCAAGCGGCAGCCTGCGCTGCATGGGATCGACCACGTATAAAGAGTTTCGCCAGCATTTCGAGCGGGACCGGGCCCTGGCGCGCCGGTTCCAGAAGATCGATATCGTTGAGCCGACGGTGCCAGACGCGATCAAAATCCTCAAAGGGCTGAAGCCCTATTACGAGGAATTCCACGGGCTTCGCTACACCAATGAGGCGGTCAAAACAGCCGTTGAGTTGAGCGCCAAATATATCAATGACCGGAAATTGCCGGACAAGGCGATCGATGTCCTGGATGAGGCGGGCGCCTCGCAGATGCTGGTGCCGAAATCGCGCCGGCGGAAGCAAATCGGCGTTCGTGAAATCGAGGCGGTGATCGCCAAAATGGCGCGCATCCCACCCAAAACCGTTTCCAAATCCGATGCTGAAGTGCTGCGCGATATTGAGGTCAACCTCAAACGGGTGGTGTTTGGCCAAGATGCGGCGATCGAGCAATTGTCAGCCGCCATCAAACTGGCCCGCGCTGGCCTGCGCGAACAGAACAAGCCAATCGGATCATATCTGTTTTCAGGCCCCACAGGCGTCGGCAAAACCGAGGTGGCGCGGCAGCTTGCAAGCATTATGGGCGTGGAACTGCTCCGTTTTGATATGTCCGAATATATGGAGCGGCACTCGGTCTCCCGGCTTATCGGCGCGCCCCCGGGCTATGTCGGCTTCGACCAGGGCGGTTTGCTGACCGACGGTATCGATCAGCACCCGCACAGTATCTTGCTGCTCGACGAAATCGAAAAAGCCCACCCGGATGTCTTCAACCTGTTGCTCCAGGTGATGGACCATGGTCGGCTGACTGACCATAACGGCCGAGAGGTCGACTTCCGGAATGTCGTTCTGATTATGACGACGAATGCGGGGGCGGCGGATATGGCGCGGCCGGCGATCGGCTTTGGCCGGGAGACTCGCGAAGGCGAGGATGAAGAAGCCATCAAATCCTTGTTTACGCCCGAATTCCGAAACCGGCTCGATGCGGTTATCTCCTTTGGCCAATTGCCGCGGGAGGTTGTGCGCCAAGTCGTCGAGAAGTTCGTGCTGGAGCTTGAGGCCCAGCTCGCCGACCGCAATGTCACCTTCGAGCTCACCAAGGAGGCCGGCGACTGGTTGGTGGATAAAGGGTATGATCCGCAATACGGCGCGCGACCGATGGGGCGGATCATCCAAGAAAACATCAAAAAGCCGCTCGCGGACGAAATCCTCTTCGGCAAGTTGCGCAAAGGCGGCGTGGTGCGGATCGAAGTCGGCGAGGATGGGAAACTCAGCTTCGAGATTATCGATGCCGGGGCAGGCGACCGTGCTTCAGGCGCTGAGGCGCCGGAAACCGTCGACGCTTAAACCAAGGTCAAAGGCAAGATGCCTTCCGGCGCGGCGTGCACGTAGGCTCGACCACCCGCTGAAGGGCGGGCGGCGCGCATGCCAAGAATCGAATCTTAAGGCGTTTTTCAAGTAGGCAGCTCTTCGGAGCGGCCGGCCTTTTGGCGGTTAATTGAGCTTGGCTGCGACCGATTGAATGCCGGCATCGATCAGGCTTTGCCCGCCTTGGCCACTAAATTCTTCAGCTAACACCGCTTGAGCGGCGCCAACAGCAATCGTCGCCGCTGTGGTACGCACCTCTTTGACGGCATTGGCCTCGACCTGGGCGATCTTTTGTTGGGCCATGGCCGTGCGACGCTCGGCCTGCTCTTTCATGGCTCGGGAGGTTTCCTCGCGCAGAAGGTCGGCCTCCTTCTTCGCTTGCTCGATAATCTCTTGGGCCTCTTGCTCGGCCTCGCGCT
>JBCDJA010000001.1:0-28122 GCA_038748465.1 Pseudomonadota bacterium | reverse complement strand
TTCATGGGGGGATCGTAGGGGGTCATCTCGCTATCAAGGTCCACCGCGATCACAAAATCAGCGCCCATGGACCGCGCGAGCGACACGGGCACCGGGTTGGCAAGGCCCCCATCGGACAGCCATCGCCCCTCATAACCGACCGACGGAAACAGGCCTGGTAAGGCCGTCGAGGCCCGCAGCGCCGGCACCAGCGGCCCCTTGCGCAGCCACACCTCCCGCCCGGTGCTGATATCGGCCGCAACACAGCCAAACCGGATCGGTAGATCCTCGATATTGATGTCGCCGAAGGTCTCCTCCAGCCAATCCCCCACTTTGTCTCCTGCGATAAGGCCCCCGCGCAAGAAGTTCAGATCGAAATAACCGGCCATGGTGGTGAGGTTGATGCCGTGGGCAAATTTGGCCAATTCGTCCAATTTATCGGCGGCATAAAAGGCGCCCACAAGCGAGCCGATCGAGGCGCCGACCACGAGTTTCGGTTCGATGCCAACGGTGAGCAATTCCTCGATAACGCCGAGATGGGCCCATCCCCGGGCGCCGCCCGACCCCAATACCAACCCGATCTGCTCCGGCATCCCGCCTCTCCTGCATTGACCTCGCTCGATGGGTCTTTTACCACCAAGGGCGGGGCTCGGGCGATCCGTGAGGTGAGCGATGCACTGTCACATCCGGCAGGCGCACCCAGTACGCCAGGGTGCACCCCAAGCAAAAGAAGCAAGTCAGGCCTCCGTCAGCCTGTCCCTGCGTCAAGGCGCTGCGCGCGGCCCTCGCCGGCCCCGGGCCATCGCCTGGCTTGCGGGGCTACTAGCCTTAGGGCTTGCTGCCTGCACCTCCTCACCGCCGGACCAGGTGGCCAATGCCTGCGGCATTTTTGAGGAAAAACGGTCCTGGTACAAAGCGATGAAGCGGGCCGAAGACCGATGGGGTTTGCCGGTCGGGGTAAACCTCGCCTTCATCCGGCAGGAATCCTCGTTTGAAGCCAAGGCCCGGCCCGATCGCAAACGCATCTTGGGCATCATTCCGGGCCCTCGCCCCTCATCGGCCTATGGCTATGCCCAGGCGACCACACCCACCTGGGAAGACTATCAACGCGATGTCAGGCGCCCCGGCGCAGACCGGGATGATTTTTCCGACGCGGTCGATTTTGTGGGTTGGTACACATCGCGGGCCAGCCGAACCCTTGGTCTTTCCCAATCGGATGCCTATCGTCAGTACCTTGCCTATCATGAGGGGTTTGGCGGCTATCGGTCGGGCAGCTACCGCAATAAGGCCTGGCTGCAAAAGGCGGCCCGCCGGGTGGCAAACAATGCTTCTGTTTATGAGCGCCAGCTTGCCGGCTGCGAACGCTCGCTCAACCGGTCCCGCTTCTTGTTTTTTTAGCCGGAGCCTGCATGGCCCGCCACACCGCGGCGGGTGTTGCAGGAAGCGGGATCGCGTCAAGGTCAAAGGGGCTTAACGCGTCGGCCACCGCATTCGAGACAGCCGCAAGCGCGCCGATCGTTCCCGCTTCACCGCACCCCTTGGTGCCAAGAGGATTAAGGCCCGAGGGCGCTCCGATCAGTGTATGATTGATCGGCGGTAACACCCCTGCTCGGGGCATGCCATAGCCATCAAATCCCGCCGAGACGAGGTGCCCGGTGTCCGGGTCGAAGACAATTTCCTCACTGAGCACCTGCCCGATGCTTTGGGCAATGCCGCCAAGGATCTGCCCTTTGACCAACATCGGGTTGACGACCGTGCCAAAATCATCGACCGCATCATAGCGGGTTACGTGCGTGGCCCCGGTTTCGCAGTCGATTTCCACCTCAGCGACATGACAGCCGGCTGGAAAGGTATTGCCCGCCGGCTTAAACCGGCCGTGCCCGGAGAGCGGCTCAGGCAACGAGGGGCCCTGGGCCGCGGCGAGGGACAGCCAATCCACCGTCGCCTCGCCGGCGGAAAATCGCCCTGTGGTAGGATCGAAAACAAGCTGCCCATCAGTACACTGTAAAAGCCGGCAAGCCACCGGTCGTCCGGCGTCGATCAACGCCTCTGAGGCAGCCAGGAGGGCGCTGCCAGCCATCGTCAGCGAACGCGAGCCCCCGGTTCCACCCCCGCTTGCAACCCTGTCCGTGTCCCCTTGCACGATCTCAATGCGCTCGACCGGCACCCCAAGGGCACTATGAAGCACCTGGGCATAGGCGGTTTCATGGCCTTGCCCATTCGATTGGGTGCCCACGCGGGCCCGCAAACGACCGCCCGGCACAAGCTCTAGGGTGGCTTCCTCGCCGTCAGCGGCGGCGATCTCGAGATAAAGGCCCACACCGAAGCCAAGCAAACGGCCTTCGGCATTTCGTGCCTCCCGGCGCGCTTCCAGATCGTGATAACCGCACAGGGTTTGCGCGGTCTCAAGGAGCGCTGCAAAGTCCCCTTCCGGGATCTTTGTCCCAGCCCAATTTGTATAGGGAAGATCTGCCGCCTCTAAGACGTTCCGCCTCCGGATTTCAAACGGCCCAAGCCCGGTTTGACGGCCAGCCTCGTCCATGAGGCGCTCTATGTAATAGGCCGCCTCGGGCCGGCCCGCCCCCCGATAGGCATCGATCGGTGCCGCATTGGTGTAAAATCCATCAACGCGGGCATGGCCTACGGGAATGCGATAGGCGCCGCCAAAAACCCGCCCGCCAAAGAGAGTGGGATTGGCCGGTCCGTAGAGGGACAAATACGCGCCGAGATCGGCTGCGGACGTGAAGCGTTGAGCCACAATACGGCCCGTGTCGTCGAGGGCCAAAGCGCCTTCGGTTTCGGTCCGTCGCCCGCCGGTGTCGGCACAAAACCCCTCGGCCCGGTCGGCCGCCCAAGCGACCGGACGTCCCAACCGCTTTGCAGCAGCGAGCACGAGCAAATATTCGGCATAGGGAAATATTTTCATCCCGAAGCCACCGCCGACATCCGGGCAGATCACCCGCAGGGCCTCGGCGTCGATCCCAAGATGGGCAGACAAGCGGCGCTGGAGATTATGCACGCCCTGGCATCCGAGCGTCAGCACAAGACGGCCCGTCTCGACCTCAACCTCCGCCCATGCAGCCCGTCCCTCGAGCGGGGCTGCCGTGACGCGGTTTTGGTGCGCGCGCACCCGCACCGTGCGATGGGCCGTGTCAAACGCCCTACCCGTCGCCTCGCTGTCCCCCTGCACCCAAGTGAAGCAGCGATTATCCGGTGCGAGGTGCCAAACCGGCGCTTCCGTGGCCTGAGCAACAAGCGCATGGTGTACCGGCAAGGGCGCCAGATCGATGGCGAGGGCCCGGAGCCCGGCCGCAGCAGCCGACGGGCTTTCGGCAATCACGGCGGCCAGGATTTCACCCTCATATCGGGCTTTATCCGGCGGCAGGATTGCCTTTTCAGAAGAGAGGAACGAGGTGCCGGGGGCGGGTTT
This sequence comes from Pseudomonadota bacterium, assembly GCA_038748465.1. Classification (GTDB taxonomy): domain Bacteria; phylum Pseudomonadota; class Alphaproteobacteria; order M2410; family M2410; genus JBCDJA01. Next base: position 24,713 of record JBCDJA010000001.1, on the reverse strand, counting down.
GACCTTGCTTGCTGTGCGCAGGGGCGCAAGGCAGGCAATGTCGGGATCATCCGGCAGCAGAACATCAACCACACCGCCCACAGCGCGCGCTCGGCCTGCCTCAATCGACCCGATCCTCGCATGGGGGAGCGGGGAGCGATAAAACGCACACCACAGCGCGCCCTGCGGGATAAGGTCGGCCGTGTAACGGCCTTCGCCTGTCAAGAAGCGTCGATCTTCCGTCCGCAGAAGAGAGGCACCAATGCCGGTCGCTACTGACATTGGCCTCCTCGGCGTGCGAGCTCGATCATTACGCGCCTAAAGCCGATAGGATGGATCCCTCCGGTCAAGCTTACGAAGCAAGGCGGGCCAAGACAGCATGCCGCCAGGCCCTGAAAAGGCGAGCGAGGTTTGTTCCAGCACCCGTTCTTGCATTTCATCGTCGCACTCAAGGAGTTTGTCCCGTCCAGCGGACAGGGCCATGATTTGCATTTTACAGGCCCGCTCCAGGAAGAACATGCGCAGCCACGCATCGGCGACCGATTTGCCGATGGTCAGGGTGCCGTGATTGCGCAGCAACAAAAAGTGCTTATCGCCGATGTCGTGGACCAGGCGGTCTCGCTCATCGAGGTCAAAGGCAACCCCTTCGTAATCGTGGTAAGCCAGATCGCCGATCACAGCCATGGCGGTCTGCGTGATCGGCAGCAGGCCATCGGCATGGGAGGACACCGCAGCCCCTTGATCGGTATGAAGATGAATGACCGCATTGGCATCTTCCCGGGACATGTGCATGGCACTGTGGATTGTAAAGCCGGCCGCATTCACGAAATACGGCGTCTCCATCACCGTGTTGCCCTCGGTGTCGATTTTAACCAGGCTCGAGGCGGTGATTTCCTCAAACAGCAGCCCGTAGGGGTTAATCAAAAAGTGGTGCTCCGGCCCCGGAACACGGACCGATAGATGCGTGAAAATGAGATCGTCCCAGCCATGCAAGGCCACCAAGCGGTAGGCGGCAGCAAGGTCAATCCGCGCTTGCCATTCCTCTTCGCTAACAGCTTCTTTCACCTCGGGGTGGGTATGGATCGCGGAGCTTGCCCCGTTTGCAACCCCCTCGGCCGAGCCGAGAACCAGATTGTCGCCGTCTGCCAGTGCCATGGTCAGAGCCTCCCATTTGGTCTTCTGTGTGGCTTAATTCGTTGCATAGGAACGCCAGCCCCTCAAGAGTGGCCGCCAAAGGCCCAGCGTGTCAGCACTTGGCCCGGCGGGTTTTCTGGCGATGCAATTGCCCCGTGCGCCTGTCCCTTGCTACGATCCGAAAAAACGGCAAGGCAACATCCAGGGCAGTCACCATGAACGCACTCCCGCCCCTCTTCCCCCGTCCCACCGACGCGCCAACCGACCGGCTGGTGGACCCGTTCGGCAGACACGTCACCTATTTACGCGTGTCGGTGACAGACCGGTGCGACTTCCGCTGCGTCTATTGCATGGCGGAGGACATGACCTTCCTGTCAAAGAGCGAGGTGTTGTCGCTTGAGGAGCTTGAGCGGATTTGCACGGCCTTTGTCGCGCGGGGGGTCACAAAATTGCGGCTCACCGGGGGCGAGCCCCTCGTGAGACGCAACATCTTGTGGCTCATTGAGCGCCTGTCCCGCCATTTAGACAGTGGAGCGCTTGAAGAGATCACGCTGACATCGAATGGCAGCCAATTGGCGCGCTATGCAAAACAATTGGCCGAGTATGGGGTTCGGCGCATCAACGTCTCGCTCGACACCCTGGATGCCGACAAATTCCGGGCGATCACCCGCTGGGGGGACCTTGATAAGGTCCGCCGCGGGCTTGATGAGGCGCTGGAGGCGGGACTGAAGGTGAAGATCAACACGGTGGCGCTGAAAGGGGTGAACGAGGCGGAACTGCCCGATTTGGTCGACTGGGCCCACGGGCTCGGCATGGACATCACGTTTATCGAGACCATGCCCCTCGGTGAAATCGACGAGGATCGCACTGCCCATTACCTGCCCCTCACCACAGTCCGCGCGGACCTTGAAAAACGCTACACCCTGCAAGACAGCGCCTATCGCACGGCCGGCCCGGCCCGCTATGTGACGGCCCTGGAAACCGGTGGGCGCGTCGGGTTTATCACCCCCCACACCCATAATTTTTGTGAAAGCTGCAACCGCGTGCGCCTGACCTGCCAGGGGACGCTTTATTTGTGCCTCGGCCAGGATGACGCCGCCGACCTTAAAACCCCGCTTCGCCAATCGGGCGATGATGCGGCGCTCCATCGTGCCATCGACGAGGCGATTTCCCGCAAGCCAAAGGGCCATGATTTTGTGATCGATCGGCCCGGGGCCCGCCCCTCTGTCGCGCGGCATATGTCAGCGACCGGGGGATAGGCCCGTCGCACCCGCGCTTGCCAAGGAGCGAGGCAAAGCCTATCCACACATCCTTGGCACAGCGCTCTAATGCCAGCCATTTCCCGGGTCTCACATGCGGGCCTTGCGATGATTGAAGACCGCCTGGCCTTTGTTGCCAGCCCCACGGACGACGCGCAGCACGCCTTGCGGCGACTTGTGCATCGGTATGGCAATTGCGCCCCGGCCGAGGCCCAGGCCGTCATCGCCCTCGGGGGCGATGGCTTTATGCTTCAGACCATGCACAAATTTTTGGGACTTGGGGTGCCGATTTACGGCATGAACCGCGGCACGGTCGGCTTCCTGATGAATGAATATGAGGAAGACGGCCTCGTTGCGAGGCTGCAAAAGGCCGAGCTCACCCGTATCAGGCCGCTGCAAATGTTGGCCACCACGACGGGGGGCGAGAAGGTGGATGGGTTGGCGATCAACGAGGTGTCGCTGCTTCGCGAAACCCGCCAGACCGCCAAGCTTCAGATCGAGATCGACGGCCGTGTACGGATGGATGAGCTGACCTGCGATGGGTTGATCGTTGCAACCCCGGCCGGCAGCACCGCGTATAATTTGTCAGCCCACGGCCCTGTGATCCCGATCGATGCCCGGCTCTTGGCACTTACCCCAATCAGCGCGTTCCGCCCCCGGCGCTGGCGCGGGGCCCTGCTTCCCCACCGCTCAAAAGTCATCATAACGGTTTTGGAGCATGAAAAACGCCCGGTGAGCGCCGTTGCAGACCACACCGAAGTGCGCCACGTGGAAAAGGTCGTCGTCCAGGAGGCCAAGGACGTGACAATCACCATGCTGTTCGATGCCGGGCATTCCCTTGAAGAGCGGATCTTGAGCGAGCAATTCTTCGATGCGTGACGAGCCCCCAGGCCGCCGCCCTCCCAGCGCCTTCCGACACGCCGGCAAGCCGCCCCCTGCGCCGTTAAGCCTTTTCGAAGGCTTCTCGGGCATAGTCCCAGGGCGTTGACGGCGGCGTTGAGGCTGGCGTTGGCGCCTTGGAAAACGCGCACGGGATCGGCCGGTCGGTCCGCCCACCGTTTCTGACCTGCGCGCATGATTGGCTCAGGAAGTGGCATGTCCGGTACCCGCGTTCGACTGACCCAACAGGACATCGATAGCGCCTTTAGCGCTGAACAGCTCGTCGTCTTCTACCAGCCCCAGCTCAGCCTCGGGTCCGGCGAGATCGCCTCGCTTGAGGCCTTCATTCGCTGGGACCACCCGAAATTCGGGCTGATGGCGCCGAACCTCTTTCTCAACTTTATGGAGAGCCAAGGGCGGATCCACGAGGTGACGAAATTCGTGCTCAAGCGCGCGATCGAAAGCGCTCGGATTCTCCGCTCCAAAAACCTCGATTGGCCGATCAGCATCAACATTCCGCTCGGGACCTTGCTTGAGCCCTCCTTCGTCGAAACCTTGACCCAATTGGTCAACACGCCGGCGCTCGGGCCCGGCCGCCTGTCCCTCGACATCCCGGAGGGCGCCTTGGCGGCCCGTTATCTCGAAGACTGGCCGGACTTTGCGCCAGTGCTAGCGCAACTCGAGCAGGCCGGCATCGGGCTTGCGCTTGACGGTCCGGGGGCCCGTCCCTTTGAGCTCCGGCAAATCAAACCGTTCCCGTTCTCTGAAGTGAAAATCGGCGGGCAATCGATCATCAATTTTGCGCTGTCGACGGTCTTTACGCGCCGCGGGCTCATCCCGAGCCGGGTGGCCTTTGCCGACAAGAACCATCTCACAACAACCGCGGTGGGTGTTGAAAACGAGGAAACCCTGCACGCGCTTGTCGATCTCGGCTTTGACCGGGTCCAGGGCCGGCTCTTCCGTGGGCCGAGCACCTTGCGCGATCTGTTGAGCTGGTACGAGGCCGACTATGCCGCCAAAATCGACGCCCTGGCGCCGGCCCTGCGGCTGGCAAAAGAACCGATGGAACCAGCCGTTGACGACCGGGCGGATGTCGCGGGAGCTGATGATCCGTCAGCGGGTGATCCAAGCGGTTCGTGGCTTGATCGGTTTGCGAAACTTCCAGTCGGCAACAGCCTTAAATCGGTCCTGCGACTAAACCGCGACCGGCAAGGCGACGCCGCCAAAGAAGAGCCCCGCTTCGCATCGGGCCAGTAACGACCCGCTCTATTGCGCGGCGACGTGAGGGGCGATGGCCGCGGCCTCGCTTTCGCCCACCCCCTCTGCCCGGGCAAACGCCTCATCTGCTGTGGCAGGGCCCTGGGCCAACTCCTGAAGCCGATTGAGGAAGAACTCCAAATCATCCGCCTCCAGCGAATGATATTGGGTCAAAATTCGTTCCATTGAGCGCTCGGCAAACCGCTCGCGATCAAGGGGGCCCTCGTCATATTCCATGGCATTGAAGACATCCACGGCGACGCGGAAGGCCGGATAAAGCCGCGGCGGCAGTCCGGTCTCGGAGTAAAGCGCCTTCAGCCCTAAGGTGCCCCGATCATGGACAAGCACCCAAGCCTTGGTGTGGTCGACCCCCGCAAGAACCGCAAATGCTTCTTCCATAAACCGCAAATTGCCAAGGATGGCCGAGCGAAGGATCAGCGAATGGGTCAGAGAGCCCGAGCGGTGCAAGTGCTGAACAAGCCGGTGGATCTCCTCGTGATCCACGCAGCCAAGCGCCAATTCGGCGATCAATTTCTCCCGGCTGCGGACGGTCAGATCCTCAACGATTGTGCCCACCGACGCGCCATGGCGATCGATGAGCGCTGTGCGGATGTGATCGGCAACAAGCGTCACGAGCTTCTCGGCAACCGCGAGAGGCAGATCCGTGCGGGCGGCCATGGGCTCATGCACTTCTTCAAAGGCACCGAACCGGTTAAACGCCCGCTCCATGGTTTGCGGGGCGATTGACGCCGTCTCATTACGAAAGAGCGCTGCAACAACGGTGCTGTTGCCTGCCTCGACAAGCGCGTCCGACACATCCCCTTCAAGGTTTTGGCGGCCTGCAACGGCAATTTGCTTTTGTGCCGTCCCTACACGGACAAAATGGATCAGATCGTCCGGCGTGAAGACCGGCGAATTGGCGAGCATGGGGTTTGCGACCCGCTCGATATCGCGGGCAAGATTGATCGCCAAACTGCGGGGGATGTCATCGCTGTCCTTGAGCGAAAGCGAAAGCGCCTCGCGCACCCGCACGGCCGTATCCTCGACCATCATGCCGAGAATCTGATCGGCGATATGCCGTTCGTTTTCTGACAAATTGCCGGCGGCGACATTACGCGCCACTTTTTCCGCAATCTCCGCCCGCGTCTCTTCGGACGGATTTTCCATCAATTCGTGAATATCTGCCCGGGTCAGCTCAACCCGCATTGGCCACTCCATCCGCTCGTCCGGCATTACACTTTAAAAGTGTGCCGACTGTTCCACCCGCACCGGAGTATCGAAGCCAAAACTTGCTACGGACTTTAGACCCAACGAACGATTTGAAAACACACTTAAACGAATTCTTCGAAAAGTCGAGAAAATTTACTCGGAAAACGAGCAATAAGGCAGCCGGTCTGTGTGGCCTGCGATTAGGCCTTGGCGCGACCGGACCAGTCTTGATCGACCGCAAGCGGATCAAGTCGCCATAATATATCGAGCATGGCCGGGCTTAGGCGGGTCGTCAGGGAGGGAGCAAGCGCTGCCGGCCCTGACCCCCTATTCTGCTGGCCCCCAGGCTGGCTTGCATGCGCGGGCAGAGCCTGCAGGCCGGCGGCGTCAGCGACACGGAGCCCATCGAGGGGGGGCGTGGCGCCCTCAGCCCCATGTTTGGCAATCAAGTTGTCATAAACCTCTGCCACCGAGCGCGGCGCGCCGGAGGCATGATAAAAAATCGGCTTGTTTGCCGCGGCGGCCTGGGGAAACAGGCTGTCGGCCGGTATGTCCGGGGTTTCACCGGCCGCGCCGATAAGCGCTGCCCCGGCGCGGGGGCCAAGAAAATGCGCAATATAAAGCTCGCCTGCGGAGGCGGCCCGCCCAAGCGCCCCTTCAAGGCTCGCACCGTTTTTTGCCGACAGCTCGCCGGCCATCAGCGCCGCGATGGTGGGATCTTCTCGCAGGGCAAGGATTTCCGCCCGGGCAGTTTCGTCCGGCACGGTAAAGCGCCCCGTTGCGGTGCGCTCGATCTGCGCCGCCTCTTGCGCAAGTCCGTGCCGCGCGCCTGATTGTTTGACCGTCGCCAACCAGGTTTGCTCGATGAACTGGAAAAGCCCGGTTGCAGAGGACGTCTTGGCTTTGACGGTGGGGTTTAAGCTGCTCTCGCGCATGGCGGTTTGCAGGAGATATGTAAAATCCGTCCCCGTCTGAGCACTCGCATGGCGCAACGCCGCCATGACGGGCGCTTTGGTGGGCGATATCTCTGTGAGGGGCGCAACGGCCATAAACCACTCCTTTGCGCGAGTCTTAAGCAAAGCATGGACCAGCCGCGCGAACGGCACAGCCGATTGGGCACGCGGTTTCGGTGATCCCTCCCGCTACGGTAAATTTTTCCTAACCAGCTTGGCCTAGGCTCCCCTCGCCTTGCCTTCTCGCTTGGAAAGGGGCATGCCGTGAGCGCCCAAGCCGCCGATTTTCAGACCGGATCAGCCATGCGGTCATCTGGATTTACACTTGTGCTCGGAACACTGGCCCTGGCAGGCTTAGTGGCTGTGATCGCGGCGCGGCCAAGCCCGAGCGATACAGCGCCATTGGGCCGGACGCCGGTGACCGAGGCGTTTTTCAGAACCCCGACAACCCTCTTTGAAGAGGCACGCCGCCTGGCCCAGGCCGGCGATTGGGCCAAGCTCGCCGATTATGTCATTTTCGATCCGCCCCTCGGCCCCTTAAGCCAAGAACGCGCGGATGCGACCCAAGCCTTGGTCCCAACCGGGGCTCCGGTCCTCCTGGCTACAAACAAAACCTTCCACACTCTTCAGGCAACCGACGATCCGGCGGTGTTTGTCTTGATCGCCCGGGCACCTGAGACAGGCCAGAGGCATAACCATCTCGGTGACTTGACCGCGACAGGGGCGCCCGAAGCCGACTCGCTGTTGGTGCACCACGCCCCGCGCGGCTACCGAATTTTGTTGAAACGGGGCACAGCAACGCCCGGCGAGGCGGCATTTAGTCCGCCTTCAGAAGGGGAAGATTAATGGCAGTCCCCGCTTTGGTTTCAACCTCAATAACCCAAAAGTCCGGATCGATCGACGCCTCCTTGGCGATCCGGGCCGTCACCTCGGCTTCCGGCAAAAAGGCCTCTGCGTGGGTCTTTACAAACGCCCGGTCAAGCGTGCCGGTTGCAGCAGGTGCATACAGGGCCGCCGTGCCGTCAAGCCGGTTGACGACCACATACACCGCGCCGGCCTCCGCCTCGCCCCGCTGCAGCACAAACGCCGAAGCACCCGATCCATTCACGGTACGGACGTATGCCTTGACCCAAAAATCCGTTCGTAATCGCATCGCCCGTCCTTGCCGATTATCCGCTAAACGCCCTTGCATAACCCCTTTGCGAGCCGCACCACCCACCGCCCCCCGAGCGCAGAAAGCCCTGCCATGACCCACGAATTCACCTTGCCTGAGCAAGAGCCCAAACGGCGGTCGAAAGCGGCGCGCGACCGGGGCGATTTTTTCTCAGCCTTTGCCCTCGTCATTCTGCTCGCGATGGTCACCGTGCTTGCGATGATCCCAACCGATTTAATGACCCAGGTCGTCATCGTTTTGTCGGTCTATATCGGGCTTTCGATAGCCTCAATCTGGCGCGACAGCCGCTTTGCCCAGCTTGTGTTCCTGTCCCTCGTGACATTGATCAGCCTGCGATACTTCATCTGGCGGTCGACCGAAACACTGGGGCTGTCCGACCCCATCAGCACGGTCTTGATGTACCTTCTTTATGGCGCTGAACTGTTCGGCTTCATGCTGTTTTTGCTGTCGGTGTTTGTCAATGTCAAACCGCGCCGCCGCCCGCCGGAAGAGGCGCCGGCTGCCTTCGATAATCTGCCGACGGTGGACATTTTTATTCCGACCTATAACGAAGCAATTGAGCTTGTCGCAGTTACTGTTTCGGCTGCGTGCCAGGTCGATTATCCCAAAAACAAAGTCGCCGTTTATGTGCTCGATGATGGCGGTACGGATGCCAAGCTAAGCCAAAGCGATGACACGTCCCGCGAGGCGGCCAGCAAGCGCGCATCCCTCCTCAAGGGGCTGTGCCGACGGCTCGGCGCGCATTATATGACGCGGGAGGATAATCGCCACGCCAAAGCCGGCAATATCAATGCCGCGATCAAGCGAACAAATGGCGATGTGATCCTCATTCTTGATGCAGACCACATTCCAACTGCCGACATTTTGTGGCGCACGGTCGGATACTTCCAGAAAGACGAGCAAATCGGGTTGGTGCAGACGCCCCACTTTATGGCGAACCCCGATCCGGTTGAAAAAAACCTCGATATGTTTCGCTCTATGCCGAGCGAGAACGAGATGTTTTTCCGGCAAATTCAGTGTGGCCTCGATTATTGGAGTGCTTCCTTTTTCTGTGGATCTGCGGGGCTTTTACGTCGCACGGCCATCGAGGAGGTTGGCGGCTTTGGCACTTTGACCGTCACGGAGGATGCGGAAACCTCCATCGATCTTCATGCCAATAAATGGAAGAGCGTTTATCTCGATCGGCCGATGATCACGGGGTTGGCACCGGAAACCCTGTCGGGCTTTATTGGCCAGCGGGTCCGCTGGGCCCAGGGCATGGTGCAGCTGTTTTTGCTCAAGAACCCACTGTTTCGGCCAGGCCTTCGGTTCGGCCAACGGATGGGATATCTCTCCAGCTGCCTTTATTGGTTCTTCCCGCTGGCGCGGATCATGTTTCTCATCGCGCCGCTTGCCTATCTCCTCTTTGGTCGGCACATCTATAATGTGAGTGCTGAGGAGTTTTTGGCCTATACCGTGCCTCACTTTTTAGCCTCTATGATCTTCGCCAACGCCATGTTTCATCACGTGCGATGGCCCTTTATCGGCGCGATCTATGAGCTTACCCAATCGATCTTTGCAATCAGGCCCTTGCTTGCAACCTTGAAAAACCCCCACAAGCCAAGCTTTAAAGTGACGCCTAAGCGAGAGCATTTGGAAAACGATTTCATCTCGCCCATGGCCCTGCCGTTTTATATTTTGCTCTTCGTTGTTCTTTTAGGCTTCGTGGGTGGTTTCATCCGCTGGCAGATGGTTCCCGATGAGCGCGATGTCATTCTCATCACCATGGTCTGGAACACGCTGAACCTCTTTGCGCTTCTTGCGGTGCTGGGCATTTTGCTCGAGCGACGCCAATTACGCTCCACCCCGCGCTTGCCTTCCAGCTTGCCGGCCTCCCTAAGCCTTGCCGATCGAACCATCGATGGGGAATTGATCGACCTGTCGATTGGTGGGGCGTGCTTTATTCCCTATGCACCTGATGAGATTATCGGTCTTGGCGGCCGCCAAACGGCGCAGCTCGTCACCTCAAGTGCCGCAGGCGATCGGCAGTTTGCACTGTCGGTCAAGAAACTTGAGGCGCGCGGTGGGCCGGAGCCTGACGAATTGGGGCTCGTCTTTGCCGCCCCCAATCTCAAGACCTTGAACGAAATCGTGAGCCTTGTGCACGGGGACAGCACGTTTCTCGATGATACCTGGCGCAACAGACCCGATACGGACGATGCTGTGGATGCCTTGGGCTTTCTCATTTTGTCAGGGGTGCGGGGTGCGTTCGGTCATCTGTGGTTGCTGGTGCGTATTATGGCCGCCACCCTTCGCGACGGGCTCTATCGATTGTTAGGGCTTGGCCCCCGCCAGACCGATCGGGCGGAACGAGAAAAGCGGGCCGGCTCAGCAGACCGGGCCCATCGGGGTGACGGGCCCCACCCTGCCTCGGGCCCGCACCCGGCCTCGGTCGGCGTCACAGACTGACGGCACGGCAGGCACGGGCGCCACAACCACCTGCGTTCTTATCGCCCGTCCGGCTCTAAACCGTGCCGCTCTCAGCTGCGCCGCTCTAAACCGTGTCTTTGCCGCCTGCACCGCGAGCCCCCAAAGCCGCCAATTCCTCGCGCCCCTCTAAGTAAAAATTAACCCCAAGCGTTTACCAAATCCGCAGGTAAACAGGCATTAGGGTTAATCCGTCCTAACCCATGGTGAGGACACGCCCGGGCGCGAAGAGGCCAGTCAAGCGATGCAAATCAAGGACGCACTTTCTTATTTTCTTTCGGTCGTCACGATCATCCTGACACTTATTGTCTTTGTCAGTTCTGCCGACGCGCAAACGGGCAATCAGGCCATTCCGGTTCCGATTAGCCCTCTTGCCCCCTCACCCCAGGGGGAGCGCCAGGAAGTAACGACCTTCATCCGTCCTTTGAACGAATTGCGCGCCGAAACCGGGCCCATGCGGCTTCGCAATGCGAGCGCGCGGGCCGAGCTGTCTTATGCGGTCTCGCCGCGGCTGTTGCTAGACCGAGCTGTTCTGGAGCTTGATTTTACCAACTCGATTTCCTTGTTGGAGAGCCGCTCTCAGCTCCTCGTTCGGAACAACGGCACCATTGTCGCCCAGCTGACCCTCGAAGCGGACAACCCATCCAAACTGGCTTCTATCCAATTGCCGGTCGACACCTTTGAAGCGGGTTACAACAAACTCACCTTCGAGGTGGCGCAGCACTACACCCTGCAATGCGAAGACCCGACAGCCCCGGAGCTTTGGACAGAAATCAATACCGTCCGCTCGCGCCTTATCTTTGCCGGCACTCTCGACACCGAGAACCTCCTCTTATCCGAGCTAAACGACCTGATGGGCCCGGGCTTTGGGAACTCCCTCGCCTATGACCTAACGGTCGGCGTGAACGAATTGGCCGAGCAGCATCTGCAATGGGGCAATGAAATCGCCCAGGCCTTAGCGGTGCGCCTCGATTAGGTGGTGCCGAAATTGCGCTCGCTCACGGCCGAGCCCTTCCCGGCCCGGGCCGCTGCCCCGAACGCCGATGGAACGGCGTCGCCGCTTGCAACACCGGCTTTCAACCTTGCTGCGGCAAGCGATCGGAATGTGGTCCTCTATGGTCCGCGGTCTGAAATCAGCCCGTTTTTGCCGGCCGATGTGCGCTCGGCGATCACCGGTCCCTTTGTCGGGGTCTACGCCTTGGATCAGGCGCCTGGGCAATTTGCCCTCGTGATTTCAGGTGTCACCCCTGAGGAAGTGAGCCAGGCCGTCCGCTCCTTCACCCATTACAATTTCCCCTATGTCGACGCGCCGCAAATGGTCGTCACGGGCATCACGCCGCCGGCCGAGACCGCTGGAAACCGGCTTGCGCCCATTATGCCGGACACGACCTATTCCTTCCTCGATCTTGGCGCGGCGAGCGACACGTTGAGCTTTGCCGGGCCCGAGGCCAAGACGGTCTTTTTTGATGTGCCGTCGGACTTTTATGTCAAGGAGTCAGACAGTTTAGAGGTGGATCTCGACTTCACCTACGGTGCTGGCTTCCGTGAGGATTCGGTCCTTAACATTGTGCTCAATGGGCGCTTCCAGAAAGCCATTCCGCTCAATGACCCTGAAGGCGCCAGCCTGCGCGATTACCAACTTTTTCTGCCAGCGCGCCTGCTAACACCGGGGCCCAACACCCTCACCTTTGCGCCGGTCATGCTGTCGAATGCCGCCGGGGAGTGCTTGCCCTTCCAGGACGGCAACCTGATGGTCACGATCCTCGATCGATCCGAGCTCACCTTCCCGCCGGCCGAAAGCTATGTGCATCAGCCGGATCTTGATATTTTCCGTCGCTCGGGCTTTCCGTATACCGGCGATCTAGAGGGCGAGGCGACGACGCTCGTCGTCGCCGGCCGCGATAAATTGACCGCCACGGCAGCGTTTCTCCTCAGCGCAAAACTCGCCCAGACCCATGGCCGGGTTATGACCGACATGGCGGTTCGCTATGCTCCGGAAGGCGAGGACATCGGCCGCAATCTACTCGTCGTCGGCACCCTTGATGAGATCGACCCGCGCTATCTTGAGGATGCGCCGATTGCAAGCGGCGAGACCTTGCGTCTTGCTTATGCCGACACGGGCGAGACAGGGCCGCGTTTTGCCGATCTGTGGTCTGATTTTAATGCAGCCTATGACAATGCGCGGGGCCGCGAGAAAAACTTCAAGGGCACCACAACCTCCCTATCGATGGAGCAGGAGGCTTCCCTCGGCCGTAACGCTGTGTTGATGGCCTACCGCTCGCCCTTTAGCAACAAAGAACGCACCGTGACGGTTGCAACGGCTGAGACGACCGCTGCCCTGTCTGCCGGTATCCAACAGCTCATGGAACCGGCGCTCTGGGGACAGCTCGCCGGGGACCTTAACCTATGGCGTCCGGGTTCGGAGTTTGTCTACTCCCAGCAAGCCGGCGATCTTTATTACATGGGCTCGGCCAAGCCCATGTCGTTCCTGCGCTATCACTTGGCGCGCGCCCCCTTCTGGTGGATTTTCGGCGCGCTTGCCGTTGTCCTTCTCCTCGCATGGGTCATCCATCGCATGGTCACGTCACGGGCATCGGCCTATGAGGACGAGGCCTAATCGGTAGCGGCGATTATGGGACGTACAGGATCGACCATGAGATCCCTTCTCCTAAAGACAGCTGTCCTGGTGGGCGCTGTTGCGGGCAGCACCGTGACAGGCAATGCGCTGACAGGCGGTGTACTGATAAATCAAGCAGAGGCCGCCGCGCCATCCCTGATCGATGGATCGGCCCAAGACCGGCCCTTCGAAACAGGGCCTGCCGTGGGCGATCCGAATACGGTCTATACGCTCCTTGCCGAGGCAAATGTGCAGGCCACTCGGCAGGCAGACCCCCAAATTGCCCCCAAACCGGGCGCAGGAAATTTCAACTTCGCAGAACTTGAAGACTTTGCCCCCGATCAACCACCGGTCGGCGGCCTTGAGAAGGCACGGCGGGCACGGATCGACCGCGGGATCTTTCTTGCCTATCAGAACCGCGACTATGCCAATGTCCTCGCCCTCATCGAGGCGAACCCGGAGGTTCGGGAGGGGCCGGCTGTCATCAGCTTGCTTGAAGCCTGGAGCTTGCAGCAGCTCGACCGCCCGTCAGAAGCCTATCCCCTATTTGAGGCGCTCTACCGCGATAGCCAACAGGACTCCTATGCCGAGGGGGTGTATTATTCCGGTGTTGCCGCCCGCCGCCATGCGAGCGTTACAAGCCTCGTGACCGAGACCGGCGGGCCGCTGGAGGCCTATTTGAAGCCAGGCAAAACCATCGCCACCGATCAAGGGACACAACCAGCCGCAGAGATTTTTTATCGCACCTGGCTTGATCATTCCCTCGGCGGACAATCTTACACGGGCTCCAAGACTGCCCTGGCAGGGCTTGAGCGCCTTGAGATCGAAACATCGGCCGATGACCGCGTTGCGCTCGGCTGGCTTGCTTATCGGGCACAGGCCTATAACGAATCCCTCGCCTTTTTTCGCGAGGCACGCCTCGATCCGGACCTCGATCCGACGCTGAAAAGCGATGCCGATTATGGCTACGGTCTGACGCTTGCTCGAACTGGGCAAACGACGACTTTGCTTTCCTTCCTGGAGCAAAAGAACAGCTCGGAAAAACGCTTCAAGGATTTTGAACGCAATTTGCGCCTAACCCTCGGCACCCGCGCCTATGAGGCCGGCCAATTCAAGACCGCCCTTGGGCATCTGCGCCGGGCGGAAAGCGTGGGAACGCTCAACCGAGATCAACGTCTGCTCACGGCCTGGACGGCCCTTAAGGCCGGCGACACCAAGGATGCGCAGCGCCGCTTCGGGGCGCTTTATGCAAGCCGGCAAGACGAGCGAGCGGCAGACGGCTTAATTGCCGCCTACGAGGCCGATAACAGCCTGCCCGCCTTGAAACCCGTGGCCGATGACTTGGGTGGCCCCTTGGCGCAAAAGCTGCCTCAGGTCATGCCGGTGACGGTTGCAACGCTGTCTGATGACCCTCAAGGACCGCAGCAATTGCTAGACAATGGCGATGGTGCCCTCATCGAGCAAGACGGTGCGGAACCCGCACGCGTTACGGAAGTTTTTGTCTATGATCTGTCCCCGGCCGATCTCGCCGGCAGCCGGCAACGCGAACTTGCCGCCGTGGCCGAAGACGCCACCAAGTACCAGCGCCTCAAACAGCTGGCCCCCCTGCATCTGGACACCTTCATTCGCTATCGCGACCGCGATGGGGAAAAAGGAACAAGCCGGCTAACCCAAGCGACAGTGGGCGCAAGCGCCCAAACCAGCCGCGATCGCCATCGCATCAAGGGGGAGATCAGACTGCATCTTCTTGATGCCGACGGAACCCCAGATCAAAATATCCCCCTCGGAACAGCGTTGACGCCCGTTGCGCGCCTGGTCGACTTCACCACCGATGACACCGTTTACGACGTGACCTTCAGTTGGGAGCGTCAGGACGTCGTGACCCTTGCCGCCTCGCTTGGCACGACACCGATCAATGGGGAGGTAGACCCGGACATTGCAGGTCATGTGTCGGCGACCTACGCCCTGCCGCGCGGGGACATTACAGGCAAGGTGTACCGGCGCGCGGTCGATGATTCGATCCTCTCGTTCTCCGGCTCGGTTGATCCTGCTACGGATGAGGCCTTTGGGGGCGTCGTTGAATCGGGTGTCAAGCTCTCTGGCTTCACGCAAATCTCGCCCCGGTGGCGAGCCAATTTTGCGCTCACAGCCGCCCAGCGCGATGGCGATGATGTCGACGATAACGGCCTTGTCGATGTCCGCGCCGGCCTGACCCATGATTTTCGGGTACCCGGCTTTGATTATTTTGCTCTGGGGCCGGATTTTCGTTACCTGAGCTATGACGAGAACTTGTCTGAGTTCACGCTCGGGCATGGCGGCTATTTCAGCCCTCAGGACTATAAGCGCCTCGGGCTCGGCATGTATTTCATGACCGATCAGGGCCTTAATTGGCTGGCAAGAGGTTCGGTCAATGTCGGCTATCAAGATGTGGAAACCGATGATGCCCCCATCCTGCCCCTCACTCCGAATGGCGATTTCTATGAGGGCAGCGACAGTGATGGTGTGGGGCTGTCGGCCTCAATCCAGGGCGCGTGGCTCATTGGTGATCAGATGATTTTTGAGGCAGGCGGGTATTACCTCGATGTCGAGGAATTCCAGGAATTCGCGGCGCTTGCCCATCTGCGCTATGCGTTCCAGGGGCGGGACGGCGTGTTCGCCCAGGATCTCACGACGTTCTTCCCTGAATAACGGCTTGCTCCCCCAAATAACGCCTTTTCCCCAGCGTAACGCGCGCATTTCTGCTCGCCGGCGGTTTTGCGCTCGATCCCTAATGCCGGCCACCCGTCGCGGCTTCGGTTGAGGCCAGGGCCTGGATTGAGGGATGGCGTGCCCCCCTCCTTTCAGCTACCGTTCCACCCACGTCATCGCCGCCGGCCCAAAACCCGTCACGGTTCCCAGTCATTCTTCTCCAGCTGATTTTGCAAACTGGTAATC
The DNA here is from genome assembly GCA_038748465.1 of Pseudomonadota bacterium. Taxonomy (GTDB): domain Bacteria; phylum Pseudomonadota; class Alphaproteobacteria; order M2410; family M2410; genus JBCDJA01. The sequence goes on along the minus strand of JBCDJA010000001.1, from coordinate 8,852 downwards.
CTGCCATGGTCCGATCGGTACCGAGGCGGCGCCGCGTCTAGGGCACGGTTACGGAAAGGCCATTAAGGCAGAGGCGCGCGAGGGATTTGGTCACAGGTTGGGGCACAGTTCGAGGCACGGCTTTGGTCAAAGGGTTGGACGACGCCGGCCCATCGGCCAGGCCAGCTGATGGGCAAGCTCGTGCAACATGGGGAGGACGGGGAGCACAATGCAAACAGGCGGGTATAATCAGATGAAAGATCAACTGAGTTCCTGGACCGCAGCTTTCGCCGCGCCCATCCGCGTTGCCGCGCCCATCCGCATTGCCGCAAGCGCCAGGTCGGCCCGCCAGGCCGGCATAGCCGGGGCCCTCGGTCTGTCCCTGCTGGCCCTCAGTGCCTGTAACACCATGACAGATTTTGGAACGCTCTCGCCGACGGCACAACAGCCGGTCGCGGCGACCCCGCCCGTCATCTCCCGGCCGACCCTGATGGAACTGACGGGCAGCAATAAAGTGCCGCGACGCAAGCCCATCGAAGCGGAGATCGTCTTGGCAAATGCCGACGGCCCGTCCCCCGCCCCGGCTGAAACGGCTCCGAACCCCGTGCCCGCCTATGGCTTTGCGCCCACAGCGCTGGCCGATCCCACGGCAAGCCGCATCCCCACCCCCTTGCGCAAACCCGAAAACGCCCTTGTGTTGAGCACCGCCTCACCCCATTACGTTCTTGGTGTGTTTAACGATTACTGGCGCGATGTAACCCGCGTCTCAAATTACAAGCTGCGCAGCCGGACCGAGATCCGCGCCGCCCACCAGCGCTTGTCAAAATACGATTATTCGATCGTCTCTCAGGGCTGGGTCGTCGCCCACGCGGTCGAAGTGATGGAAGATGAAGCCTTCGTTGAAGAAGCGAGGGCGAAGGCGGCCAGCATGGGGCGGGCTGCGTTCTTTGCCGAACTGAAGGCGAAACCTTATTCGACGCTGTCTTGGCGCACCGCCCCGGCGGCTGTTGAGCGCGCCATCCAACAAACCGCTGCAGAAAACACGCTTCTCGTCACGACGGCCCAGCGCTTTCGCGAAAGGGCCATCAACATGCAGCGGAAAAAGGCCCAGAGCGACCCTGACGCGGATCACGCCCAAGATCACGCCCAAGACCTGGCGACGGATCTGGCCTTACTGCTAAACCCCACGATCGCGCCGTCCCGCCCGATGACCCTGATCAATTCCGCAGGCGAACAAACCCTTGCCATGGATATCTCAAAGGTGAGCCCCATTTCGCGTCCGACCTACGGCCGGATCATTAGCCTGGCGGCTTATCTCAGTGTGCCCGGGGCCGGCCCCAATGACCTGAAAGACGCGATGAAGCTCACAAAGAACGAAACGGACCGTCAGTGCCTGAAGTTCGCTCAACTGAACTTGGCCCAATGCATCGCGGCCTCCCGCAACCTCTCGGAAGAAGCCTTTTGCACCGGACGCCACGGCTTTAAGGAGGTCGCCGATTGTTGGACCTACCTTGTGCAGGTCGGCAGCCCCACCTAAGCCATCGGAGCGGGGCTCGTCCATGCGGCTGGGCTCTTCTCATCCAATGGAACGCCCGCCCCGCGGCTTGCCGCCCAAGGGGCCCGGCGCGCCAATTTGGGAAATCGTTAAACGGTCGGCAACCATCATTTAAGTTGTTCTCAACCGAGCTGTGGCACGCTCTGTCCCTGAATGTCTAAAGGGACACGACCTGGCCAGGCGATGATGATCGACGGCAGCACCCAGTGGCTCGATGCCGAGGACATGGCTCTCGTTTTTGATAGCCTTGATTGCCTCCGTGTGGCTGTCACGGTGTTCGACGAGCGCGACACCCTGCGCTATGCCAACCAGCATTATCGGTACTTATTTCCCTCGCTCCAGTCGGCTGGTCCGCTCATTGGCCGATCCTTCCAAGAGCTGTGCGGCGTGCAGATCACCAACGGTGACATTGCCGGACCGGAAGTCCTGGATGATCCGGATGCCTGGGTCTATTCCTGGCGCACCCAACGGCGCATTCGCGACGCGGTCCCGCGCATTTTGCGACTCTTCGATGGGCGCTGGATCGAGGTGAAAGACCGCCCGACCCCGCGCAACGCTGTCATCTCATTTTATTCCGATGTGACCGACCTCATGCAGTCCCGGTTGCGGCTAGAGGATGCGGTGTCGGTTTCGGCGGACGGCTTTGCGTTTTGGGACCAGGCGGGCCGGCTTGTTACAGCCAATGCTCTGTTTGCGGAGGTGGCGACCGGCCGCCCGGGGGGCGCGCTTCCCGGCGTCTCTTACGCCGATGTCATGCGGCGGCTCGAGACACGCATTGCCCGGCGAGAGACGCTCGCCAACGACCAGCGCTCATCCAGCGATGAGGCGCTCCACGCGACCCGGGACCTTATTGAGATGCACGACAAGCGGGCCTTCCGCTTGATTGAACAGCGCACCCGCGATGGTGGCCTGATGACCATCCTGTCGGATGTGAGCGAAGAAGTCCAACGCCAGCGCCTCCTGAAAAAGCGCGGCACTTATCTTCGCGATACGGTCTTTATGCTGAAGCAAAGCCAAAGCCGTATCGAAGAACAGACCCGCGAAATGCTGCGCATGTCGGACGACCTCAACCGGGCCGAATCTCGCGCGGCCCACGCAGATGGCATGCGCGCGTCGCTGCTGCGTAATATCAGCCACGAGCTGCGCACGCCCCTTAACGCCATTATCGGCTTTTCAGAGATTCTGTCGAATGAGATGCTCGGCCCCATCGGCACGCCGAATTATTGTGAATACGCCTCGATGATCCATGAAAGCGGCGTGGGCCTCTTGCATTCCGTCAATCAAATTCTTGAAATGGCCCAAATTGAAGGCGGCGAGCTGACGGTCTCGCCAAGCGATGACGATGCGGTGGAATGGGTGCGTGACACGGTCACGCGTTTTGCCCGGCAGGCCGAAGAGGCCGGCAGAGCGCTCATGATCGATGCTCCCGATACACCCTATCCGGCCCTGCTCGATCGGGACGTCCTCGATACCATCCTCGGGAACGTCGTTTCGAACGCGATTAAATATTCCGATGAGGGAGGGACAGTCACTGTGACTGTCCATCTTGATACGGATTTCTTTGATGTGTTCATCCAGGATGAAGGCCCTGGCATACCCAAACGGGTCCTTGAAGACCTCGACGGCACCTTCGTTCGCGGTGAGGATGTGTACACGGCGACGGCCGGCGGCGTTGGTTTGGGGCTGCCGATCGCCCGGGTTCTTGCCCGCTTGCATGGCGCGCAGCTTACCTTTGAGCCCCTGGAGGTGGGAACGCTTGCCCGCCTGCGCGTGCCAAGGCAACCGGCCCTTGCCCCGAAGACGGGCGATCACGGCCCAGCCGAGGCCACAGCGGATCAGGCCAGCCGCCAATCGGCTGGCGAACACTCGGCTTAAGGCCCGCGCGATAAGGCTTTGGGCGCCTACCCGCTCGGGCAAAACGGCAATTTCCATTAACCCTACCTCTTTACGCTGTTGAAACACCGCACCGCGTAGCGTCGAGACTGTTGTTGCGTGGAGTATGCGTTGTGTTTTTGTTGCGTGTGACCTTCTGGGTATTCGTGATCGGATTCCTGTTTTCCGGTGGCCAATTGCCAACCGACGGACCGGCGGCCGAACGATCCGCCCAATCCCCCACCGAAGAAACCGCGGCGAGAGTTATGCAGGCGGCCGGAGAACTCGGCCATTTCTGCGAGGATCGCCCTGCGATGTGCCGTGTGGGCGCCGAGGCCGGCCGGTTGGGCATTGATTTGGCGGCCTATGCGAGCGGCCGGCTCCACGGCGCGCTCGTGGCCGCCGGATCCGAGCCCACCCAAGATGCGGCCCCCCAGGCACCCTCTCCCTAAGCGAGCCTCTCCCCTAGCCCCGTCTCTCTGGGCGCGCGTCTCGTCCGGTGCACGTCCTGCGCGGTCACGCCGCTTGCTCCAGCCCGCCCGGCCCCGTATGTCCCTTCCAGAGTTGAAAGGGGATTGGATGAGTCTCGAGCGCTTGGTTGACGATTTTGCCCTGCTTCCGGATTGGGAAGAACGCTACCGCTATGTCATCGAGTTGGGGAAGGCCATGCCCCCCCTCGCGGACGCGGACAAGACCGATGCAACAAAGGTGCAGGGCTGCGTTAGCCAAGTCTGGATCAAGACAGCCTTCGAGCCCGGCCCGCCGGAAAAACTCACCTTCAACGGCGACAGCGATGCGATGATCGTCAAGGGCCTGATCGCAATTCTGAAAGAGCTTTATGATGGGGCGAGCCCAGCGGACATTCTCGCCCTCGATGCGCGCGATGCCCTCGGACAATTGGGGCTTGAGGAGCATTTGACCCCTCAGCGGTCGAACGGCTTGTTTTCGATGGTTGAGCGCATCCGCCGCGACGCGAAAGGGGTTGCGGGCAACTGACATGCAAGCGCGGACCGCGCGCCCTGCCATTGTGTGCCCTGCCGTCTAGGGACCGCTGGCGCAGGCGCCGGTCCAAGCCCCCTCCCCGGCAAATTCCTCGCGAAATCGGCTCCAGGTCCCCGTAAACGCGCTGTCGCTCTCGTTCAGCACAAGGCGCAATCCACCGCTTCCAAACTCCGACGCCCATTGGCCATAGAGCACCCGGTCCCTGCGTTTGCCCGCAAAGAAGCCGCTTTGGCCTAAGGGCGCGCGGCGGTAGGTGCCCCTCACCTCACCCTCCTCGCCCTCCGCAAGGTGCATCCGGCCGAAGCTCGTCTCCCAAATGCCTGAAAAACCAACGCATGGCGCGCTCGCCTCACCCACCACAAAGGTCTCGCTGCGCCCCACCTCTTGCAGCTCTTGTCCCGAGGGGCGAAGCAACGCCACCTGATAAGCCCCAGGGCGCAAGGGCGCTTCGACCGGAAGCACGGCCAGCACGCCGCTCTCGCCCTGAGGCTGAGGCTCTGCGATTAGGTGTTGCAGGCGGTCGGGCACATCGAGCGCCAGAGCCGCCTCGATCCCGACCGGGTTTGGCGCAAGTCCCGGTGCGGCATGGGGCGGCACAACCGACACCATCAAGCCGTCCGGTTTAAAGCACGCAGGCTTTCCGGAAATCGCCAACCCTAGGGGCATGCCGGCGGCGAGGGGCCTATCGGTGCCGATGAGCGAGAGACGGAATTTGTCGATCGGCATCGTTGGAAGGCGAGCCGTCACGGTTTCCAATGCATCAAGGAGCACCTCCGGCGCGGCCCCCTGGGCTGGCTGTGGACCCCCTGGATGGGAAATGACCCCCGCGCATGCAGACCGCTTGGCACAGGCGCTAAGGGCACGCCGGGCCGACATTAGGTCATAGACAAGACGGGCCGCCTCCACCTCGCTCGGATAACATGCCGCGGAAACGCCCGGCTCAACCGCCGAGGCATCGCTTCGCCGCGGCCGGGTGACTTGCGCGAGGGTAAGGTCGAGCGCGTCGGCAAGACGCTCCGCATCGGCGGCAAGTCCTGGCAGGCGCGCGCAATCGATCCCAGGACAGGGATTGGTCAGGCAGTCCCGCGCGGCCTGCCACAGGCGTACGGTGACCGTCCGGGTCCGATCGGCAAGGCGTGTCCACCGAGCTGCCGGCCCCACACATTGGGCCTGCGACGAAGATCCCGCGTGGCCAGATTGGGCAGGATGCGGAACGAACGACGGGCCGGCCTGGGCCAAGCCACCCGGCACAACAGAAAGGGACAACACCGCCACACTAAGAGCGGACGCCGCCAGGGCGCGGCGGAAAACCGTCCGGCTTCGGACATGGGCACGCACGACAGCTCCTCCCCATTTCTCTCAGGGTCATGATAAGGCTGCCGGTTAAAAAAACGAAAAGACCGGCCCTGGTGGGACCGGTCTTGCCCGTCTCTTCGAAGCGTATTTGGCCGCAGTGGGCTTACTTTTTGCGGGTGTTCCGGACCGCGCGGCCTTTTTGGCCAAGCCCCATTTGCTTTGCCAGGTTGGAGCGCGCTTTGGCGTAATTCGGTGCGACCATCGGATAGTCTTTCGGAAGATTCCACTTGTCGCGATATTCTTCCGGCGACAAATCGTAATGGGTGCGCAAGTGACGCTTAAGTGATTTGAATTTCTTACCGTCTTCAAGGCAGATGATGTAGTCGGGCGTGATGGACCGCTTGATGGTTACTGCTGGCTTTTGCGGTTCTTTGTGTTCTTCGGCATTACCGCTCGTCGCCTCGTCAAGAGCGACATAAACCTCTTGAATGATGCGGGGCAGGTCAGACGCCCCAACTGTATTGTTGCCTACATAGGCGGAGACGATTTCCGCCGTCATATCGATCAATTCAGTCTTTTGTTCCATTAGTTTTTCCTTTGATTCTTCGAAGAGTTGATAAGAGACGTAGTACTGTCAAGAAAGTTAAGCAATACTAAACATCACACTGTTTCAGCAATTTAATCCAAGCATACGTCAGATTCTCTAGGCACACTAATCAAAAGCGCTCGGTTAGACGGTGCTAACCACCTTTGTCCGAAAAAAGGCAAGAGAAAGTTCATGGTCAGGCCCGGTGGCAACTGGCCGGCTTATACTCTGCCTTGGTGTAAAAAACATCGGCTCGATAGGACAATGATGATTCGTTCAACTTCACCAAGTAAGCCCGCGCTCGCGGTGGCATGGCGTCAGTCGCAATCCCCGCAAAACACTTTGAAAGGCTGCCACAGGACAGTGAAAGGCCCTGTGGAAAACCTTTCCCGGGCATCTTAAGTAAAGTATGACGTCGCGTGCTAATCGCCCCCCGCCTTGGGGAGGCCAATTTTGCTGTCGGCTTTAAAGACGTCAGCTTTTAAGCGACTTGTCTTCCATGTCGTACTTGCCAAAGAGGTCGTCGCGGACACTGTTTTTCCAAAGGCGAACCCGCGTCAAATACGCGGCTCGGGCAAGCAGATGAGAACTCACTGGCGCTGTGAGCAAAAGAAACAACACCGCGGCGATCACGCGGACCGTCACGGACAATTCGAAGGCAACAAGAGCGACAGCGATCAAGGTGAGCGCGGCGGCAAGCGTCCCGGCCTTGGTTGCCGCGTGCATGCGCACATAAACATCCGGCAAGCGCACAACGCCGAGCGCCGCGACAAACGCGAAGACCGCACCAAGCAGCACCAAAACACCGGCAACGATATCGACAAGGGTCGCGATCATGCTTACTTGCCCCCCTCAACCGGGCCACGCCGCTCGACATAGCGGGCGAAGGCGAGCGTGGCGAGAAAGCTAACCAAGCCGAGAGCGATGGCTATGTCCAAATAGACAAACCGCATGGTCGCTAGGGTAAAGTTAGCGATGAAGACGATCCCGACAAAGACCAAAAGGTCGAGCGCCATAATCCGGTCCGGCAAACTCGGTCCCCGCACCAAGCGGACGAACGCCAAAAAAAATGCTGCTAAAACAAGGACCAACGACAGGTTGACCGCAAAAACCAAAAAGCCCCCCGCATCGTCTTCAAAGAAACTGATCACCGCAAGGCCTCCAAGATTTTCTTTTCAAATCCGTCCTTGATCGACCGGACGAAATCGTCCGCATCGCCGATATGCAGGGCATGCACATAAAGCGTCGATCTGTCCGTCGACACATCGACGCTCAGTGTCCCAGGGGTGAGCGAGATCAGATTGGCAAGCATCATGATTTCAAGATCCCGGTCGACGGTGAGCGGAACGGCAACGATGCCCGGCTCGAATTGAAGTCTCGGCCTGACAACCTCCCAGGCTACGATGACCGAGGATTTGATCAGCTCAAAAACAAAAAGCGATGCGAGATCAACGATATGCCCAATCCGAAAGAAGTATTTCGCGTTGCCCCATTTGTCGCGCAACAACCAGATGGCAAAGGCCCCAAGGAAAAACCCGATCGAAAGATTGACCGGCGCGAAGCTGACGGTGACGGCGCACCAGGCCAGGGCCAGAATGACATTAAGAAGAAAGAGGTTCATGAGCCCGCCCCTTCCGTCTCTGGCAGCACAACGGCAATATAGGCGCTCGGCGATAGCAATTGCCCGGCCGCCTGGCTCGCTACGGACGAGACGGGCCCGGCCGCCAATCCAAGCCCGATCATAAGGGCGGTCATCGCCCAAAAGCTGGCGATGCGCCCGGTGGGCTGAGGCCCGCCTGCTGCCGGGTCGATGGGCGGCAAATCCGGGTCCCGTTCGCGCCAAAACCCAATACTATAAATTTTGCCGATGGTCAGCACGGTGAGGAAACCGCTGATCAGCACAGCGGCTGTTGCCGTGTATTGGCTTGCATCAAGGCTTGCCTTAACCAACACGAATTTCGGCCAGAAGCCGCTAAAGGGGGGCAGACCGGCCAAGGAAAAACAGCAGATCAGAAACCCTGCTGCATAGAACGGTGCCAGGCTGTAAAGGCCGCCAAGCTTTGGCAGCCGAACCGCTCCGGTAAAGTGCTGGGCAATGCCCGAGCCCATAAAGAGCGCGGCCGACAAAATCATGGAATGCACGGTGTAAAGCAGCGCTCCAACCAGCGCGAGTTCCGTGCCGATCCCAAGCCCCAGCAACATGTACCCAATTCCGCTCACAACGGTGAAGGCAGCCACGCGCCGAAGGTCGCTCTCGGCAAGCGCGCCAAGCACGCCCAAAATCATGGTGAGAACAGAGACGGCGATCAGGATGGTGAAAATAAGGTCCGACACATCGGCAAAGATCAGTGTAAAGACACGGATCAGGGCATAGACGCCTACCTTTGTGAGAAGCCCTGAAAACACGGCCGAGACGACCGCATTGGGGGTGTGATAGGACGCGGGCAGCCAAAAGAAGAGCGGAAACGCGGCGGCTTTCATCCCGACGGCCATCAGGAACAGAATCGCGACGGTTAAGACCGGTCCATCTTTTGGCAGGGCCGCCACCTTGCCCGCCAAATC